>DAIOWL010000045.1:6882-16016 GCA_036758545.1 Streptosporangiaceae bacterium
CGCGACCGATAGCATCGGGTAACCAGTTCTGTTCAACCCCATGAAGGAGCCCGCCGTGTCCAGCCAGCAGCTTCGTATCACCCTCGCCGGAAGCGAGCATGTGGTCGAGGCGGGCACGACGGCGGGCGCGGCCCTCGGCCCCGAGCCGGGCGTCATCGCCGCCAGGGTCAACGGTGAGCTCCGCGACCTGGCGTACCAGGTCGCCGACGGCGACGTCGTGGAGCCGGTGGACATCGCCAGCGACGACGGCCGTTACATCCTGCGGCACTCCGCGGCGCACGTCATGGCGCAGGCCGTGCAGGAGCTGTTCCCGCAGGCCAAGCTCGGCATCGGGCCGCCGGTGGAGAACGGCTTCTACTACGACTTCGACGTGGACAAGCCGTTCACCCCGGACGACCTGAAGGCGATCGAGGCCAGGATGCGCCAGATCGTCAAGCAGGGCCAGCGGTTCTCCCGCCGGGTGGTGACCGACGAGCAGGCCAGGAACGAGCTCGCGGACGAGCCGTACAAGCTCGAGCTGATCGGCCTCAAGGGCCACCCGTCGGACGACGACGGCGAGTCGGTCGAGGTCGGCGGCGCGGAGCTGACCATCTACGACAACCTGGACCCGGGCAGCGGCGAGCTGTGCTGGAAGGATCTGTGCCGCGGCCCGCACCTGCCGGTCACCCGGGCCATCCCGGCGTTCAAGCTGATGCGCACCGGCGGTGCCTACTGGCGCGGCAGCGAGAAGAACCCGCAGCTGCAGCGCATCTACGGCACCGCCTGGGAGACCAGGGACGCCCAGGACGAGTACGTCAGGCTGCTCACCGAAGCCGAGAAGCGCGACCACCGCAAGCTCGGCGCGGAGCTCGACCTGTTCTCGTTCCCGACCGAGATCGGCAGCGGCCTGCCGGTGTTCCACCCCAAGGGCGGCATCATCCGCCGGGTGATGGAGGACTACTCGCGCCGCCGCCACGAGGAGGCGGGGTACGAGTTCGTCAACACCCCGCACCTGACCAAGGAAGACCTGTTCATCACCTCCGGGCACCTGGAGTGGTACAAGGACGGCATGTTCCCGCCCATGGTGCTGGACGGGGCCACCTACTACAACAAGCCGATGAACTGCCCGATGCACATCCTGATCTACGCGGCGCGCGGGCGGTCCTACCGCGAGCTGCCGCTGCGGCTGTTCGAGTTCGGCACGGTGTACCGGTACGAGAAGTCCGGCGTGGTGCACGGCCTGACCCGGGCCCGCGGCTTCACCCAGGACGACTCGCACATCTTCTGCACCCCGGATCAGCTGCAGGACGAGCTGGCCTCGCTGCTGGCCTTCGTAGTCGGGCTGCTGCGCGACTTCGGCCTCACCGAGTTCGAGGCAGAGCTGTCGACCCGGCCCGACAAGTACGTCGGCGACCTCGGGGAGTGGGCCGTCGCCGAGGCGGCGCTCAAGCACGCGCTCGACGAGTCGGGCCTGCCGTACGTGATCGCCGAGGGCGAGGGCGCCTTCTACGCGCCCAAGATCGACGTGCACGTCAAGGACGCGATCGGCCGCCGCTGGCAGCTGTCCACCCTGCAGGTCGACCTGCAGGAGCCGGGCCGGTTCGGCATCGAGTACCAGGCCGCCGACGGGACCCGGCAGCGCCCGTACATGATCCACCGGGCGCTGTTCGGCTCGATCGAGCGGTTCTTCGGCATCCTGGTCGAGCACTACGCCGGCGCGTTCCCGCCCTGGCTCGCCCCGGTCCAGGCGGTCGGCATCCCGATCGCCGACGCTCACGTGCCCTACCTGGAGAAGATCGCGGCCAGCCTGCGCGAGCAGAGCATCCGCGTCGAGGTGGACGCGAGCGACGACCGGATGCAGAAGAAGATCAGGACCGCGCAGCGGCAGAAGGTGCCGTTCATGCTGATCGCCGGGGACGACGACGTGGCCGCCGGGGCGGTGTCGTTCCGGTACCGGGACGGGTCGCAGAAGAACGGCGTCCCGGTGGCGGAAGCCGTCGCGGAGATCGTCACCGCGGTGCGCGACCGCGTCCAGGTGTAGGCCCGTGCCCGAGCCCGACCCGGATGGAGTCTTCGCGGGAGTCCCCGACGCCTTCGGCCGGCTGTGGACGCCGCACCGCCTGGCCTACATCAAGGGCGAGAACAAGCCGTCGGGCCCGGGCGAGGACGAGGGCTGCCCGTTCGACCGCGCGCCGAAGCTCAGCGACACCGAAGGCCTGATCGTCGCGCGCGGCGAGCTGGTGTACGCGGTGCTCAACCTGTACCCGTACAACGCGGGCCACGTGCTGATCTGCCCGTACCGGCACGTGGCCGACTACACCGACCTGACCCCCGCCGAGACGGCCGAGTTCTCCGAGTTCACCAAGCGCGCGGTCGGCGCGCTGCGCCAGGCCTCCGGCGCCCAGGGCTTCAACATCGGCATCAACCTGGGCTCGGTGGCCGGCGCCGGCATCGCCGCCCACCTGCACCAGCACGTGGTGCCCCGGTGGGGCGGCGATACCAACTTCATGCCGGTTACCGGGCACACCCGGGTGCTGCCCCAGCTCCTGGCCGACACCCGCAAGCTGCTCGCCGACGCCTGGCCCCAGGGGGTTCGGGGGGACGGGTAGTCCCCCCGAACGGGGGTCCCCGGGGGGTCGTCCCCCGGGGGCTAGCACTGCCTAGCCGGGCTTGGACTCGGCCGCGACCTTGCTCGCCAGGTGCGACGGGAGCGGCTCGTGACGCAGGTAGGAACGGGTGAACGAGCCCGTGCCGTGCGAGAGCGAACGCAGCTCGATGGCGTACCTGGTGATCTCGAGCTCAGGGATCTCGGCCTTGACCAGGGTGCGGCCCACGCCGATCTGCTCGGTGCCGAGCACCCGGCCGCGGCGGGAGGGCACATCGGACATGATCGCGCCCACGTAGTCGTCGGGTACCAGCACGCTCACCTCGTCGACCGGCTCGAGCAGCTTGGGGCCAGCCTTGTCCACGGCGTCTCTGAGAGCCGCCCGGCCGGCCTTCTGAAAGGCCATGTCAGAGGAGTCCACCGAGTGCGCCTTGCCGTCGTACAGCGTGACCCGGATGCCGATCATCGGGTAGCCGGCCACCACGCCCTGCTCCATCTGCCAGCGGACGCCCTTCTCCACCGAGGGGATGAACTGCCGTGGCACCACGCCGCCGACGATCTTGTCGACGAACTCGAACGCGGACGCGTCCGCCAGCGGCTCGATCTCGATGTGGCAGATCCCGTACTCGCCGTGGCCGCCGGACTGCTTGACGTTCCGGCCCAGTCCCTGGGCCTTGCTCGCGACGGTCTCCCGCAGCGGCACCCGCAGGTCGGTCGTTTCCACCGCGACTCCGTAGCGGTGCGCGAGCCGGTCCAGCAGCAGGTCGGCGTGCGCCTCGCCCATGCACCACAGCACCAGCTGCCTGGTCTCGGCGTTGTTCTCCAGGCGGAGCGTCGGGTCCTCGGCGACCAGCCGGCTCAGCGCCTGGGACAGCTTGTCCTCGTCGGCCTTGGACTTGGCTACGATCGCCACCGGCAGCAGCGGCTCCGGCATCGACCAGGACTCCATCAGCAGCGGCTGTTCCTTATCCGAGAGCGTGTCGCCGGTCTCGGCCGTGCTGAGCTTGGCCACGGCGCAGATGTCGCCGGCCGCGCCCTGGGTGACCGGGCGCTGCTGCTTGCCCAGCGGCGAGGTCAGCGCGCCGATCCGCTCGTCGTCGTCGTGGTCCTCGTGCCCGCTGGCGGCGCGGCCGTGGCCGGAGACGTGCACAGAGGCGTCCGGGCGCAGCGTGCCGGAGAACACCCGGACCAGGCTGATCCGGCCCACGTAGGAGTCGGACGTGGTCTTGACCACCTCGGCCAGCAGCGGGCCCTTGGGGTCGGAGGACAGGCCCGTGACCGGCTTGCCGTCCGGCGTGGTGACTGCCGGCAGCGGGTGCTCGGCCGGGGACGGGAACGCCTCGGTCATCACCTCGAGCAGCTCAAGCATGCCGATCTTCTGCGGTGCGGAGGAGACCAGCACCGGATAGAAGCTGCCCCGGGCGACGGCCTTTTCCAGGTCCTCGATCAGCACCTTGGGGTCGATCTCCTCGCCGGACAGGTACCTGTCCATGAGGCTCTCGTCCTCGCTCTCGGTGATGACGCCCTCGATCAGCTCGCCGCGCAGGTCGGTCATGCGCTCCTCGTCGGCGGCCGCGGGCGCGCCCTCGGAGCGCTCGCCGCCGGAGTAGCTGTACAGCTTCTGCGACAGCAGCCCGATCAGCCCGGTGACGGGCTCGCCGACCGGCAGGTACAGCGGCGCCACGGCGTCGCCGAAGGCCTCGCGGCACGCGTCCAGCGTCGCCTGGAACTCGGCGCGCTGGTGGTCGATCTTGGTGATCACGACCGCGCGCGGCATGCCGACCGCGGCGCACTCCTCCCACAGCATCCTGGTCACGCCGTCGATCCCGTCGGTGGCGGAGACGGCGAACAGCGCTGAGTCAGCCGCGCGGAGCCCGGCCCTGAGGTCCCCCGTGAAGTCGGCGTAGCCGGGCGTGTCGAGCAGGTTGACCTTGATGCCGTTGTGGACGATCGGCGCGAGGGTCAGGTTGACCGAACGCTGCTGCCTGACCTCGGTCTCGTCGAAGTCGCTGACCGTGGTGCCCTCTTCTATGCTGCCCGGGCGCTGGATCGTGCCGGTCACGGCGAGCAGCGCCTCGACCAAGCTCGACTTCCCGGTCCCGGAATGGCCGACCAGCACCACGTTGCGTACCTGATCGGCCACCGGTGCCCTGCCGGCGGCTCCTCCCGCCCCACTGCTCTTATCTGCCACTGAGGTTCGCCTCCTTGCGATCGCATTCTCCCGCGAGCTGCGCACGACCAGCCTTAACCCGCGGACACCGTGTCCACAACCCCCACGGAAAGAATCTCCCCGGTTGCCGGAAAGTGAAGCCCACCCCAGCGGAGGAAAACTCAAGCTCAGCCCGGCGGTAGGATCGGACGGCCATGCTGAACGTGCTGCGACCCGCCATGACGCGCCTGTTCACCCCCGCGGGCAAGGTCCTCGCGCGTACCCCCATAACGCCCAACGCCGTCACCGTCATCGGCACGGTCGGCGTAGCCGGGGGAGCGCTCGCGCTCTTCCCCCTGGGTGAGCTGTTCCCCGGCGCCTTCACCTGCACGATCTTCGTGTTCCTCGACATGCTGGACGGCGTGCTGGCCCGGCTGAAGGGCACCAGCGGCACCTGGGGCGCGTTCCTCGACTCGACCATGGACCGGATCGCCGACGCCGGCATCTTCGGCGGCCTGGTCATCTGGTTCTACACCGGCGGGCACAACCCGCTGCTGGGTGCCGTGTCGCTGTTCTGCCTGGTAACCGGGAGCCTGGTCTCCTACGCCAAGGCCCGCGCCGAGGGGCTGGGCCTGCGCTGCGACGTCGGCCTGATCGAGCGGCCCGAGCGGATGCTGATTTCGCTGATCGCCGTCGGCGTCTCCGGCCTCGGCGTGCCGTACATTCTCAACGTGGGGCTCTGGGCGCTCGCGGCCGGCAGCGCTTTCACTTTCGGGCAGCGGGTGCACGCGGTATATAAGGCAGCAAAGGCTCCTAGAGACGAGGGCGGCCCTGCCGGGGATCAGCAGGGCTGAGAGAGGTTAGCGGTGGCCGTACTTCGCGGGGGGGATAGGGGGGGTCGTCCCCCCGGGCTAGCACTGGGTGAGCGGCTGACGGGGGTCGCGTACCAGCTGGGCTGGAGGGTGATCTGCCGCGTCCCGCAGGCCTGGGCAGAGTGGGTCTTCGCCAAGGCGGCTGGCATCGCCTGGCGCCGCCAGGGGCCCGGGGTCCAGGTACTCGAGGCCAACCTGCGCCGGGTGCTGAGCTGGAAGTACGGCACCGACGAGGTGGACGGCAAGGAACTGCGCGCCCTGTCCAGGGCCGCGCTGCTCTCCTACGCCCGGTACTGGCTCGAGGTCTTCCGGCTGTCGGTGACCCCGACCGAGCGGCTGGTGTCCGGGATGCGCTTCCAGGGCCCGAACGAGGCGACGCTCTTCGCCAACCTCAAGGCCGGCCGCGGCGTGATCATCGCGCTGCCGCACATGGGTAACTTCGAGCAGGCCGGCGCCTGGGTCATCGGTCGCGGGGCCGGGAAGTTCACCACGGTCGCCGAGCGGCTGCGGCCCGAATCGGTGTACGAGAGTTTCCTGCGAGCCCGGCAGAGCCTGGGCTTCGAGGTCCTCCCGCTGACCGGCGGCGGCAGCCCGTTCGGCACCCTGGCCCACCGGCTGCGCGGCGGCGGCCTGGTCTGCCTGGTCAGCGACCGCGACCTGAAGGAGAGCGGGGTCGAGGTCGAGATGTTCGGGCAGAAGGCGCGGATATCCGCGGTGGCCGCGCTCGCCGTGCACACCGGCGCGGCGCTGATGCCGACCGCGACCTGGTTCGACGGCGAGGACTGGGGGGCGCGCATCTACGACGAGATCCCGGTACCGGACACCGGCACTCGCGCCGAGAAGATCGCGGCGATGAGCCAGGTGCTGGCCGACCGGTTCACCGAGGCGATCGCCGAGCATCCGCAGGACTGGCACATGCTGCAAAAGGTCTTCACCGCCGACCTGGATCCGGCGCGGCTCAAGGGGGTATGGGGGGGCGGACAGCCCCCCCATGAGCAGGGGGGGTCTGGGGGGGATCGTCCCCCCGGGGGAACACTATGAAGATCGGGATCACCTGCCCGTACTCGTGGGACGTGCCGGGCGGCGTCCAGCAGCACATCAAGGACCTGGCCGAGGCCCTGATCGACGAGGGCCACGACGTGTCGGTGATCTCCCCGGCCGACGACGACACCCCGCTGCCGCCCTACGTGACCGGGGCCGGCCGGGCGGTGCCCGTGCCCTACAACGGGTCGGTGGCGCGGCTGTCGTTCGGCTTCCTGTCGGTGAGCCGGGTACGGCGCTGGATCAAGGAGGGCGGGTTCGACGTGCTGCACGTGCACGAGCCCGAGATCCCGAGCCTGTCCCTGCTGGCCTGCTGGGTGGCCTCCGGGCCGATCGTCGCGACGTTCCATACCGCGATCCCGCGCTCCCGCGTGCTGCTGGTCACCTACCCGGTGGTGCGCACCGGCCTGGAGAAGATCAACGGCCGGATCGCGGTGTCCGAGGCGGCCAGGACCACGCTGGTCGAGCACATCGGCGGCGACGCCGTGGTCATCCCGAACGGGGTGGCCACCCGCCGCTACCGGAAAGCCGACCCGCTGCCCGGCTGGCCCGGGCCCGGCGGTGCGATCGGCTTCCTCGGCCGGCTCGACGAGCCGCGCAAGGGGCTGCAGGTGCTGCTCAAGGCGTTCGAGGTGCTCGGGCAGGAACGGCCCGGGCTGCGGCTGCTGATCGCGGGCCCGGCCGCGGACCCCGGGGACGTGCTGGACCGGGTGCCCGCCGCGCTGCGCGACCAGGTGGTCCTGCTCGGGCAGGTCAGCGAGGAAGACAAGGTCCGGGTGCTGCACTCGGTCGACGTGTTCTGCTCGCCGAACACCGGCGGCGAGTCGTTCGGCATCGTGACCGCCGAGGCGATGGCGGCCGGGGTGCCCATCGTGGCCAGCGACATCGAGGCCTTCCGCCAGGTCCTGCGCGGCGGCGAGGCGGGGGAGCTGTTCACCACCGGGGACGCCGGCGACCTGGCCCGCGCGGCCGGGCGGCTGCTGGACGACCCGGCCCGCCGGGCCGCGCTTTCCGCCGCGGCGCTGGTCGCGGTGGCCGACTACGACTGGTCGGTCGTCGCCCGCTCCGTGCTCAGCGTGTACGAGACCGTCGTCCTCGGCAGCACGCAGGTCGCCGTCACCGCGCCAGGAGGTGAGTTCCCGTGATCACCGACATCGCCATCGTGGTCGCGGCCGCGCTGTTCATCGGCGTGTACGTGTCCTGGCGGGCCGGCCGGATCGACCGGCTGCACGCCCGGGTGGACATGGCCCAGGCCGCCCTGGACGCGACCTTGCTCCGGCGCAGCTCGGTGGCCTTGGAGCTGGCCACCTCCGGGCTGCTCGACCCGGCCACCAGCCTGCTGCTGGCCAGCGCGGTGCACGGGACCAAGGACATCACCTCGCGGCCCCGTGACCTGGCCGAGAGCGACCTGACCCGGGCGCTGCGCGCCGCGTTCAGCCAGCCCGACTTCCGGGCCTCGATCAACGGCAAAGAGGGCGCCGACGAGCTGCTCGCCGAGATCGAGGCGGCCGCGCACCAGGTCTTCCTGGCCCGCAAGTTCTACAACGACGTGGTCGCGGCGACCCGGGAGGCCCGGCAGCGCCCGCTCGCCCGGGTCCTGCGCCTGTCCGGCCGGGCCAGGGCCCCCGAGTTCTTCGAGATGGACGATTCCCTGGTCGCCGAGAACACCGGCGCCCCGCTCGGCCTCTAGCGACCTGGCCATACGATGATGGTAAGCAGTGACTAGTGATCAAGTGAGGTTCCGAGTGTCCACCGACAACACCGACCAGCCCGCCACCGGCACCGCGCGGGTGAAGCGCGGCATGGCCGAGATGCTCAAGGGCGGCGTGATCATGGACGTGGTCACGCCCGATCAGGCCAAGATCGCCGAGGACGCCGGCGCGGTCGCCGTGATGGCGCTCGAGCGCGTGCCCGCCGACATCCGCTCCGAGGGCGGGGTCGCCCGGATGAGCGACCCGGACATGGTCGACGGCATCATCGCCGCGGTGTCCATTCCCGTGATGGCCAAGTGCCGGATCGGCCACTTCGCCGAGGCGCAGGTGCTGCAGGCCATCGGGGTCGACTACATCGACGAGTCCGAGGTGCTCACCCCGGCCGACGAGGCGCACCACGTGGACAAGTGGAAGTTCACCGTGCCGTTCGTATGCGGTGCCACCAACCTGGGCGAGGCGCTGCGCCGGATCGCCGAGGGCGCCGCGATGATCAGGTCGAAGGGCGAGGCGGGCACCGGCAACGTCGTCGAGGCGACCAGGCACATGCGCTCGATCCGGTCCGAGATCGCCCGGCTGTCCGGGCTGCCGTCCGAGGAGCTGTTCACCTCGGCCAAGGAACTCGGCGCACCCTACGAGCTGGTCGCCGAGGTGGCCCGGCTGGGCAGGCTGCCGGTCGTGCTGTTTACCGCGGGCGGCATCGCGACCCCCGCCGACGCCGCGCTGATGATGCAGCTCGGCGCCGAGGGCGTGTTCGTCGGCTCGGGCATCTTCAAGTC
>DAIOWL010000046.1:0-7787 GCA_036758545.1 Streptosporangiaceae bacterium
TCGGCGCCCAGGGCCGGACCGGGCTGCGGCGCCACGATCACGACCGCGCTGATCGCCGGCGTGATGAACAGCACTAGCGTCTGCGCGGCGCGGGAGGCCAGGCTGCGCGACCCGGCCAGCACATCGCTGTTGATGGACACGGCGACGAACAGCAGCCCGGTCAGCGCCCCGGCCAGGCCGGCCACCGCGACCCCGAAGTCATGCCACATCTCCGGCAGGTAGCCCATGCGGCGATCTTGCCACCACGCCGGCCTTACTCGGGCGGCAGCTCCTTGTAGACGAAGCTGACGTTGATGCCGCGGCGGGCCCGGATGTACCGCGGGATGTAGTACAGCAGCGAGCCGGCCACGATCAGGCCGGCGAACCAGGCCGGGATCCACCAGAAGTTGGCGCTGTTCCCCTGCATGACCAGCGCCGGGTACTGGGTCGAGACCACGGCCAGCGCGACGAAGATGGCGATGGACAGCGGCGCCACGATGAACAGCACCGGGATCCCGAGGAACTTGACGTTCGCCGGCGAGGCCCGGTAGAGCTCCGGCCGGCGCAGCGGCAGCGCGATCGCGGCGATAGCGATGATCACCACGCCGAGGCACCCGGCCAGCACGATCAGCCCGAGCACGAGCTGGAACACGTTGGAGGTGACGCTCCAGATCACCAGCGCGGCGATGATCACGTTCACCACCACGATCGCGACGACGGGCGAGTGCGTGCGGTCGTTCACGTCCGCGAGCTTCTCCGGCATGAGCCGGTCGAACGACCAGGCGAAGAACGACCGGATCGGCATGAACGTGTTGGCGATCATGGACGGCAGTGACCAGAACAGGAAGCAGCCCAGGATGATCACGGTGAGGAACGGGATGTTGACCGACACCGCGGCCAGGAACTGGTAGAACGGCCCGGACGGGATCGCGTACGCCTTGTTCGGCGACGCGTTCGCCGCGTACATGAAGTCGTACCCGGTCACGTGGAAGATCAGCAGCGCGCCGATGACCAGCAGCACCGTGTCGAAGGCCAGCGCGCCGAACATGATCCACAGCTGGCGGCGGCGGTTGGACGCGCTCTTCAGCTCGCCCGACATGTAGACCGACCAGAAGTTCCACATCATGAAGCCCTGGATGGAGAACAGGGTGGGCAGCGTCGCGCTCATGTTGCCGAGGTCGGGCGCGGCGTGGGTGCCGCCTCCGGCCGTGATCACGTTCTGCGCGGTCCCGCCGCCGAAGCTCTTGTTCAGCGTGTTGAAGTTGTGCTGGAACCCGCCCTTGGTGGCGAAGGCCAGGACGATGAACGTGACCACCATCCCGGCCATCGCGATCAGGAACGCCCCGTTCTGCCAGCGGAAGGTCGACTTCGTGCCGCGGATCAGGATGTAGGTCTGCAGCGCGACCATGACCAGGGCCCCGGCCAGGATCCAGGCCTTGTCGGTCTGGAACGAGTTGCCCCAGCTGATCAGCGTGTTGTTGTGGGCCAGGCTGCCGCCCGCGACCAGGGCCGGGCCGAGCGCGAAGACCGAGAAGAACTTGGCGAAGTAGGCGGCGCCGAGCAGGCCGCCCATGATCATGCACAGGTTCGAGATCAGCGCGAGCGGGGGATTCAGGATCCGGCTCACCCACACGTAGTCGCCGCCCACCCGCGGCATGCTGGCGCCCAGCAGCGCGAACATGATCAGTACCGGGATGTTGATGAGCGCCGCGATGACCAGCACCCCGACCGGGTCGGCGCCCGGGAAGGCGACCAGGGTGAAGAAGATCGACCAGGCCAGGGTCGAGCCGACCGGTGCGGAGATGACCGCGTTGAAGATCGTCGCGTCGACGGCCGACGCGGAACGTACGAGCCCGGTGCTGTTACGGACGAACAGCCGGCTCTCTGATCGGCCCGTTGTGGCCATGAGCTCCTCCTGACTGCCCAGGCCCCCGCCGGTTGCCCCCGTTGACCCTGCTAGTGAGGCTGGCTAAAGTCGAACATAATCAGCAACAACTGTCAATCGTTATGACATCAACGATCAGCACGAATATCAGGAACGAACACCACTCGTGAGGGGAGAGCTGGTGCTGGCGGTCGAGCGGCGCTTCAAGGTGCTGGAGCGGATCGCGGCGGACCAGGCGGTCGAGGTGAGCAGCCTGGCGCGTGAGTTCGGCGTCTCCGAGATGACGATCCGCCGGGACCTGCGCCGCCTGGACCGGGACGGTTTCGTGCGCCGGACCTACGGCGGCGCCACCACGCGGGTGGTCCGTTCCGCCGGGGGTTTCGAGGCGACGCAGAACGCGCGCACGCTCCACCACGCCCAGGAGAAGCGCCAGATCGCGCTGCGGGCCGCCGAGCTGACCGCCGATGCGCGGGTGATGTTCATTGGTGTTGGCTCCACCGTGGAGCAGTTCGCCCGGCTGACCGCGCCCAGGGACGGCCTGCTCGTCATCACCCAGTCCCTCGTCATCGCGAGCCTGCTCGGCACCCGGCAGGTCCGGGTGATCATGGCCGGCGGCATGGTCCGCCAGGACGAGCTCAGCTGCGTCGGCCCGGCCGCGGTGGAGTGCGTCCAGCGCTACAACACCGACGTCGCCGTCATCGGCGCGGCCGGGGTGTCGGTGCGCCGCGGCATCACCGATCTCGATGACCAGGAGGCCGGCGTCATCCGCGCCGCGCTGGAGAAGACCGAGCGGATCATCGTCCTGGCCGACGGCTCCAAGTTCGGGGACGTCGCGCTGAGCACGGTGGTGCCGATCAACCGCGTCTCGGTGATCGTCACCGATACCGGCGCCGATCCGGTCGAGGTGGAGCGCATCGCCGGCGAGGGCGTCGAGGTGATCCTGGTGGAACCCGACAAGGCGAAGAGCGCGGTGAACACGTAATGGCCAAGGGCACCCTGCTGTACTTCGTCAGCGACCTGCACGGATCCAGCCTCTGCTTCCGGAAGTTCGTCAACGCCACCGGCGTGTACAAGCCCACCGTGCTCGTGCTCGGCGGGGACGTGGCGGGCAAGGCGATCCAATCGATCGTCAAGGGGCCGAACGGGCGGTGGAACTGCACCTTCATCGGCAAGCGCTACGAGCTGACCGAGGGCGCCGAGCTCGCTGAGCTGGAACGGCTCATCGCCGACCACGGCTACTATCCGTACCGCGCCGAGCCCGGCGAGCTGGAGGCCATGGAGGCCGACGGGACCCTCGACGACCTGTTCTACCGGCTCATGCGCGACCGGCTCGCGGAGTGGCTGGACATCGCCGACACGAGGCTGCGGCCGCAGGGCGTGCCGCTCTACCTGATGCTCGGCAACGACGACCCGCCCGAGCTCGCCGAGATGCTGGACCAGGCGCCGTGGGGCGTCCACGCCGAGGGCAAGGTGGTGCAGCTGGACGACGAGCACGAGATGATCAGCTGGGGATATGCCAACACGACACCCTGGCACACCTACCGCGAGCAGGACGAGCAGCAGCTGGCCGCCGCGTACGCCGGCCTAGCAGACCAGCTCGAACGCCCCGAACGCGCCGTGTTCAACCTGCACCCGCCGCCGTATGCGACCCAGCTGGACGACGCGCCCGCCCTCGACGACGACCTCAGGGTTCAGGCGGTGCTGGGCCAGGTCCAGTACCAGGCGGTCGGCAGCACCGCGGTGCGCGACATCGAGGCCGAACGCCAGCCGCTGGTCGGGCTGCACGGCCACATCCACGAGTCCTCCGGCATCCGCCGCCTGGGCAAGCGCCGGGGCGTGATCCTCAACCCGGGCAGCGACTACTCAACCGGCGCGCTCAACGGGGCCCTGGTCAGCCTGCACAAGGACCGCGCCGACGCCCAGCTGGTCCGCGGCTAGGCGCGGCCATGCCGGGCGAGGATGTGCTGATCGCCGTCGACGTGGGCACGTCGGGTGCCCGCGCGTCCGGGTTCGACGTGTCGGGCGCGCCGCTGGGCGAGGTCCGGCGTTCCTATCCGACGTACCTGCCGGCCGAGGGCTGGGCCGAGCAGGACGCCCGCCGCTGGCAGTCCGCCGCGCTGTCGGCCCTCGGCGCGCTGGTACGGTCGCTGGGGCCGCGCGCCCAGGTCCGCGCGGTCGCCGTCACCGGGCAGTGCCCGAGCGTGGTCCCGCTGGACCGGCGCGACCTGCCGCTTGGTCCCGGCATCATCTACCGCGACAACCGGGCCACGGCCGAAGCGGACTGGATGCGGGAGAAGTTCGGCGACCGGGAACTGCACGAGCTGACCGGCCACGTGCCGGCCGCCTTCCACGTCGCGGCGAAGGTGCTCTGGCTCCGCGCGCACCAGCCGGACGTGTTCGCCGCGACCCGCCGTTTCGTCCAGCCGACCGACTACGTGGCGCTCGGGCTGACCGGCCACGCGACGACCGACTGGTCGATGGCGGCCGCGACGGCCCTGCTGGATATACGCGCCCGGAACTGGACGCCCGAGTTGCTGGCCGCCCTGGGCCTGGACGCGTCCATGCTGCCCGCCGTCGTTCCCTCCTGGAGCATCGCGGGGGAGATCCGCCCGAAGCTCGCGCGCCGCCTCGGGCTTCCGGCCGGCGTCCCGGTCGTGGCGGGCGCGGGCGACAGCATCGCCTGCGCGCTCGGGGCCGGCGTGACCGGGGCCGGCCCGGTCAGCGAGATGGCCGGCAGCTCGAGCTGCTTCAACTCGGTGGTGGCCGAGCCGCTGCCGGACCGGGACGTCACCCACTACCCGAGCATCACCGGTCCCCGCGGTTACGTGACCGAGGTGGGGATCAACACCACCGGCGAGGCGGTCGACTGGCTTGTCGGGCTGTTCTACGGCCGGGTCCGCCGGGCCGGGTATTCCAGGCTGGAGCAGGCCGTGGCCGGATCCCCGCCAGGCGCGGGCGGCCTGGTCTTCGCGCCCGTGCTCGGCGACGGCGAGCGGGACGACCCGGGCCTGCGCGGCGCGGTCACCGGGCTGTCCCTGCGGCACGATCGCGGCGCCGTGGCCCGCGCCGCGCTGGAGGGGGTCGCCTGCGGCGTCCGGGCCCGGCTCCATACCCTGGGCCGGACGTCCGCGCCGGCCACCGAGCTCCGGGTCTCCGGCGGGGGCGCGGGCATGGCGGTCTGGAACCAGATCAAGGCGGACGTCACCGGGATCCCGGTCGTGCGGGTCGCGGGTGACTCCACCGCGGCGGGCGCCGCGATGCTCGCGGGCCTGGGCGCCGGGGTCTACCGTGACGCCGCCGAAGCGGTCGCGGCCGGATACCGCCCGCTCGGCCGGGCCGAACCCGATCCCGCTCACCGCGCGCTCTACGACGACCTGTACGAGCGATACCAGGCCCTGACCGGATCGCAGGTGGTCAGGTGAGAGCGCGCCTCGGCATCAACACCTGCTTCGCGGTCAAGCGCTGGCCGCGGCCCGACGACTGGGCCCGGATCGTGCGCGACGAACTCGGACTCGAGGTCGTGGAGCTCTCCCTCGACCTGATCGAGGATCCCGGCGGGCCAGCGGCTGGCCAGATCCGTTCGGCCCTCGATGAATACGGGCTACGGGCGGAAACCGTGTTCACCGGCCTGGCCGCCTACTCGCTCAACCTGCTCATGCACCCCGACGAGGAGCGGCGGCGCGCCGCCGAGGAGTGGTACCTGGGCGTCGTCGACCTGGCCGCACGGGTGGGGGCGCGCGGGGCCGGCGGTCACGTCGGCACGATGAGCGTGCCCGACTGGGCCGACGAGGCGCGCCGGGCCGAGCGCTGGGCGGGGCTGCAGCACTCGCTCGCCGCGATCGCGGCCGCGGCCCGCTCGGCGGGACTCGACTACCTGCTGGTCGAGAACCTCGCCTGTCACCGCGAGCCATCGACCATCGCCGGCCTGGAGACCCTGCTCACCGACGGCGACGCCGCCCACGCGCCGGTTCGGCTGTGCCTGGACGTCGGGCACCAGTGCGTGCCCGGCACCGCCGGGCCCGACCGGGATCCGTACGCGTGGCTCACGCACTTCGGCGGCCGGCTCGCCGAGGTCCAGCTGCAGCAGTCCGACGGCCTCGCCGACCACCACTGGCCGTTCACCCCCGAGCGGAACCAGGCCGGGCGCATCGATCCCGGCCGCGTGCTGGACGCGCTGGCCGGGGCCGGTGCGCAGGACGTCCTCCTCGTGCTCGAGGTGATCCCGCCCTTCGAGCAGGACGACGCCGAGGCGCTGGCGGATCTGCGGGCCTCGGCCGAGCTATGGCAGGCCGCACTGACCGAGCGAGGAGCACGATGACCCGCGGTTTGGTACACGGCAACGGGATCGACATCCACTACCGGATCAGCGGCGACGGGGCGGAGCACCTGGTCCTGATCAATGGCGTGGGCGACGACCTGGACGGCTGGGCCAACCAGGTGGACGATTTCGTGGCCGCGGGCCTGCGCGTGGTCAGCTACGACAACCGCGGCGTCGGCCGGTCCGGACAGCCGCCGGGCCCCTACACGAGCGCCGAGATGGCCGCGGACCTCAAGGCGCTCGTCGCCGGGCTCGGGCTGCCGCCCTTCCACCTGGCCGGCGTGTCGATGGGCGGCGCCATCGCCCAGGAGTACGCGGTGGCGCACCCCGGCGACCTGCTCTCGCTCGTGCTCGCGAACACCTTCGCCGTGGCCGATCCGTTCACCGCGGCGGCGTTCGAGACGTGGGCCACGGTGGCCGAGGCCGCGGGCATGCCGGTCATGATGCGGCAGCAGGCGCCGTGGATCTTCAGCCCCGGGTTCTACCAGCAGTACCCGGACCGGGTGACCGAGCTGATCGCGGCGGCGCAGACGAGCACGCAGCCGGCCGCGGCGTTCGCGGCGCAGATGGCCGCGCTGACCGGCCACGACTGCGCCAGCCGGATCGGCGCGGTGAGCGTGCCGACGCTCGTGCTCGCCGCCGGCGACGACATCATCATCCGGCCGGAACTGTCGCGGCGCCTGTTCGACGCGCTCGGCCCTGGCGTCGGCACCTGGGCGGTCGTTCCCGGCGGCCACGCCGCCTTCTGGGAGAATCCGGGACCGTGGAACACGGCCGTCATTGATTTCGTCCGTCGCCACGGCACGTCGTGACCAGGCAGAACACAGAAAGGTCGGCCATGTCGCTCGAGGAGAGGTTCGGCACCGGCAAGCCCGTGATCGCGATGGTGCACTTCCCCGGCCTGCCGGGGCGGCCGCGGCACGACCGCGACGCCGGGCGAAACCGCCTGCTCGACGTCGTCGGGCGGGACCTGGAGGTGCTGCAGGAGGCCGGCGTCGACGCGGTGCTGTTCTGCAACGAGGCCGACATTCCCTACCAGCTGGCGGTGGGCCCGGAGATCCCGGCCGCGATGGCGGCCGTGATCGGCGAGCTGCACCCGTCGATCCGGGTCCCGTTCGGGGTCAACGTCCTGTGGGACCCGCGGGCCAGCCTCGCCGTGGCCCGGGCCACCGGAGCGGTCTTCATCCGGGAGGTCCTGACCGGCGTCTACGAGAGCGACATGGGCCTCATCGCGCCCTCGCTCGGTGACCTGGCGGCCTACCGGGACGCGATCGGCGCGTCGGACGTGGCCCTGTTCGGCAACATCACGCCGGAGTTCAGCTCCACGATCGGCACCCGCACGGTCGCCGAGCGCGCCCGCAGCGCGAGCTTCCTCGGCCTCGACGTGATCCTCATCAGCGGCCCCGAGGCCGGCGTGCCGTTCGCCATGAGCGACCTGCGTGCGGCCAAGCAGGCCGCGCCGCAGACCCCGGTGCTGGCGAACACCGGCGTGACCGCCGACCGGCTGGCCGAGACCCTGGCCGTCGCCGACGGCGTGATCGTGGGCACCAGCCTCAAGGTCGACGGCATCACCTGGAATCCCGTCGACCCGGCCCGGGCCCGCCG
>DAIOWL010000046.1:7887-15995 GCA_036758545.1 Streptosporangiaceae bacterium
GGGGTTACCGCGGCGATCGCGCTGTTCGAACGGTGCGGGCTGCGGCTCGCGATCGCGTCCTCGTCGCCGCTCCGGCTGATCGACGCCGTCTGCGACCGGCTCGGCCTGACGCGCATTACGGTGCGCTGCTCCGCCATGGACGAGGCCCGGGGCAAGCCGGCGCCGGACGTGTACCTCACCGCGGCCCGCAGGCTCGGCGTCGCCGCGGCGAACTGCGTCGCGCTGGAAGACTCCCTAGCCGGGTTGGCTTCGGCCCGATCGGCGGGCATGCGCTGCGTCGCCGTCCCCGACCCGCTGCTCGCGGCCGATCCCCGCTACCGCCAGGCGGATCTGGTCCTGGAGTCGCTGACCGGACTGGACGCGGCGGCCCTGCGGCGGCTGGGCGTGCGGGTACCCGGCTGACGACTGACGGCAACCCTGTGACGTCCGCTTGCTGCTGTTACATGACGTGATCATAGGGACTCTTAGCGCTACACCTGTTCTATGCTGATCCAGGGTGTTTTACGCCAGGCTGGTGGCGAGGGGAGGGAGGGCGCGGTGTTAGGTAGGCATGACCCGCCGCTATCGGTGGAGTGCCGCTGGGAGGACCGCCGGGCCACGGTGGTCGTCCGCGGAGAGGTGGACTTCGCCACGGCCGGCATACTGGCGCGGCAGCTGGACGAGGTGGCGGGCCAGCAACCCGAGCACCTCACGGTCGACCTGGGCCTGACGAGTTTCCTCGACGCGGCCGGCCTGCGGGTCATCGCCCGGGCCCGCCGGGTGCTCCCGCCGCGGTGCCCGCTGATGTTGCGCTCGCCGACGCGGCAGGTTCGCCTGGTCCTGGAGGTCAGCGGCCTGGCCGGGGATTGCCCCATCGAGGATCCGCCTAGCTGAGCCCGCCCGCTGAGGCCGCCCGCTGTGTCCGCCCCGGCCGCCGCGGCCGTCAGGTCCAGGTGTCGCGCATCGCGGTCCTTTCTCGCTTCAGCGCTCCAGCTCATCAGTGTTAATACGTTATGTAGTCATATAATGACAAATAGTTACGATCGGTTCAGTGCTCTGCTTCGGATCCCGGGGCGTCGACGAGCCGGTAGCCCGACGGCAGCCGCAGGCCCGGACAGGTCAGGTAGTGCGTGCCCACCGCGCCGCACCGTGCGCACCGCCGCTCCGGCGGCTCGGCCGGCCCGGCCTCCTGCCCTTCCCCCGCGAATGCTGACTCGGAAACGCCGGTCATCGTGCCCTCCACCTCATCCCGCTGCGGAACAGCGCCTCGACGTCCGCGCGCCGGTACCGCGGCCTCCCGGCCTCGTTCCTGACCTCCGGCAGCCGCCCGCGGCGCGCCCACGACGCCACCGCCGCCGAGGTCACCCGGAACATCAACGCCACCTGCCCGCGGGTCATCAGGTCCTCGCTCATGTCGTGCTGGTCGTCGTCGCGGCGGCACGGCGCCATCATGTTCATCAGATTCCCCAGCTAGCCGGTATGAACTGACTCCGGGGCGGCACTGGTCACCTGGACGGGCTGCCCCCGGGCAAGGCCCCGGGCGCGATACCAACCACCCGATACCTCTTGCAATAAAAATATTTCTGCAACTTGCATGTCCGAAACATCCGTCAGGTGACCGATATTGCGCCATTGGTTCCTCAGCGCGTGCCAGAAGACCCCCGCAGAGCCAGTCGGAGCGGCATGAAACCCCAGATCCAAGGCATTCTGACGCCGTGGAATCCCGGTTCCATTGCGTTCGGCAGCGGGCCGGCCTAGTCTCGGGCTGGTGATGGCGACGATGCCCGCCACCTCGACCAGCCAGGACGTGGCCCGGCGGCTGACGGACGACGGCTACGTGGTCGTGACCGGCATGATGACCCCGGACGGTGTGCAGAGCGCCCGCGCCGACCTGGACCGGGTGCTGCGGACCACGCGGACCGGGCGGAACCCCTTCGAGGGGTTCGACACGCAGCGGATCTACGCGCTGTTCGCCAAGACCCGCGTGTTCGACGCGCTGGCCACCGACCCGCTGCTGCTCGGCGTCCTAGACCAGGTCCTGGGCCACTACCAGCTCAGCGCCCCGGTCGGCATCTGCATCGGGCCCGGCGAGAAGGCGCAGATCCTGCACCGGGACGACGCCATCTACCCGGTGCCCGAGCCGCATCCGCCGCTGGTCGTCAACACCATGTGGCCGCTCGATGAGTTCACCGAGCAGAACGGGGCCACCCGCTTCATCCCCGGCAGCCACCGCTGGGCGCCGGGCCGGCAGCCGGGCCCGGACGATCCGGTGGAGACGGCGGTGATGTCACCGGGTTCGGCCCTGTTCTACCTAGGCAGCCTGTGGCACGGCGGCGGCGCGAACTCCACCGCGAGGCCGCGGCTCGGCGTGATCCTGGAGTACGCGGCCGGCTGGCTGCGGCCCCAGGAGAACCACTGCCTGGCCGTTCCCCAGAAGATCGTCCGCGACCTGCCGGAACGGCTGCAGGAACTGCTCGGCTACAACATCTACCCGCCGTTCGTGGGGTACGTCGACGGCCGGCACCCCCGCCGGGTCCTGTCCGCAGATCCGTAGCGGAGCTGTCGGTACCGGCCAGCCCCTTAACTCACCGAGGCGCGGGCCCGGGCGAAGATCTCCGGGCCCTGGCTCTCCAGCCGCTGCTGCGCCACCCGGACCGAACGCCAGCACAGGAAGCCGCCCCAGGCCAGGCCGACGGGGACCGCCAGCCAGCGCAGGGCCACGTCATGGGTGGCGGTGCCGGCGGCGAGCAGGACGGCGGCCGGCGCCACCGTGACGACGGGCAGGGCGACCAGGGCCAGGTGGGTCTTGAGCACGCGTGCGGGCGCGGGGCCGCCGTCGGGAGCGGGGCCGTTCACGGACCGGACCCCGATCAGGGCCAGCAGGCCTACCGAGCCGATGACCAGGGCGGGTTCGGCGGCCAGCACCCAGGGCCAGGACCAGGTCTGCCCGCTGGCCGCGGTGAGAACCACGGTGAGCAGGAACCCGGCCGGGCCGGTGACCAGGAACCACGCCCACACCCGCCCGCGGACGTCGGGGCGGGCCGCGCCCGGCGTGACCAGCGTGAGCCACAGCGAGGTGCCGTCGTCGCCGTAGAAGTTGGTGAAGCAGGCGGCCGCGATGACGGTGAACAGCAGGCCGGCGAACGGAAGCCCGGTCGTCTTGCCGCTGAACGCCGGGATGACCGCCGCGAGCACGCCGACCAGGAACGAGATCATCAGCATCACGCTGCGCAGCACGGACCTGGAGTACATCCGCAGTTCCTTGCCGATCACCGCGCCGAGCGGCGTCGACGGCAGGATCGGCTCCCGCTCCCGCCGGGCGCGTCCGGCGTGCCCGCCGCCCCGGGCGGACATGGTCAGCCGGCGGGCCAGCAGCGGCGGCCAGGCCAGCACCAGGACGCCGATGAGCGCGACAAGGCCGCCGAGGGCCAGCCCGGTCAGGCCCCAGTCGGACCGGCCGGCGGCGTCCACCGCGACCGCGCCCCAGCCCGACGGCAGGATCTTGACCACGGCGGTGAGCGCCGGGGAGTGACCGTCGGTCAGCCGCTTGGCCACGAACGGCACCAGCCCGGAGGCCAGCGACAGCAGCGTGATGACCAGCGCGAGCAGCATCGTGCCGAAGTCCCGGCCGCGCCGCGAGCTGATGGCCGGGCCGAACACGGCGATCGCGACCGTGGACGCGACCACGGCGAGCACCAGGTCGAGCAGCATCGCGGCCACGCCGACCGTCGCGGCCGCCGGGCCCGACTGGGCGCCGAGCCCGATCAGCGCGGCGAAGGCGATCAGGCTGAACACCAGGGAGATGTTCGCGAACGCGGCGCCCAGCATGGCGAAGGCCAGCTTCCGCGGCGGGATCGGCAGCAGCTTGAAGTAGTCCATCCGGAGCGTGGCGTCGTCACCGGTCAGCAGCGGCCCGGTCACCCAGCCGAGCAGCCAGCCGAAGCTGAGCGTCGCGACCACGGCGGCGCCCGCGCCCGGGTAGTGATAGTGCGCCAGGCCGGCCAGCAGGGTCCCGACGGCCAGCAGCGTCACGAACAGCGCGAGCAGCAGGCCGCCGATCAGGCGGCCGCGGGACCCGGACACCCCGTGGGATACGGAAACAGAGCGGCGCAGGATCGCGCCGCGCATCTCGATCAGGACGCCAGCCACGTCAGCCCTTCCGCGCCGCCGGCCCGCGCCCCGACGATGTCCACGAAGGCGTCTTCCAGCGACTGACCGCCGCGCACCTCGTCCAGCGGGCCGCTGGCCACCACCGTGCCCTTCGCGATCACCGCGACGTGATCGCAGAGCCGCTCCACCAGCGCCATCACGTGACTGGAGAAGATCACCGAACCGCCGCGGGCCACGAACCGCTGCAGGATGGTCCGGACGGTCGCCGCGGACACCGGATCGACCGCCTCGAACGGCTCGTCGAGCAGCAGCAGCCTCGGGTTGTGCAGCAGCGCCGTGGCCAGCGTGATCTTCTTCCGCATGCCGGTGGAGTAGTCCACCACGGCCGTGCCCTCCGCGCCGTCGAGCTCGAGTACCCGGAGCAGTTCGTCGGCCCGTTCGGTCACGACCTCCCGCGGCATGCCGCGCAGCAGCCCGAGATACAGCAGGACTTCCCGGCCGGACAGCCGATCCGGCAGGGCCATGCCGTCGGGCAGCACGCCGATCAGCGCCTTCGCCGCGACCGGATCGGCCCAGACGTCCCGGCCGAAGATCCGCACCGTGCCGCCATCGGGGCGCAGCAGGCCCACCGCCATCGACAGCGACGTGGTCTTGCCCGCCCCGTTGGGCCCGACCAGGCCGAAGAACGACCCGGCCGGAACCGCCAGGTCGATGTGATCGACGGCGACGTTGTCGCCGAACCGCTTCACCAGCCCGGCGAACTCCAGCGCCGGGACGTTATCCCCGTTGTCCACAAGCCACCATCCTGACAGAAGTGCCCACGGCCCCGGCATCCGCCATTTGGCGGTTTAGATATGGCCGAACGGTCGGCGCGCGCCGCGGCGGAGCGGCTCAATGCGGCGGGCTGCCGGTATCAGTGGGCCCGCACGCTCGTCCTGGCCGGCGGCCCGGAGCGGGCGCGGGGCGAGGACGAGCTGGCGGCGATGGGCGCCGTCCCGATGGCACCGGGCTGACGGCCGGCGGCGGATCAGGGTTGCGGAACGGTCCAGGCTCAGAACAAGGTCGGCGGTCCGGCGGGAACCGGCTCAGGGAGCGGCTCGACCTCGGGCACCCGGGCTCGCACCGCGTCGTGGAAGCGGCGGGCCAGTTCGGGCGCGGCGACGTTATCGGGCGTATGGATGAAGACGGTCGGGGATCGCCCCTCGCGCAGCCAGCCGGCCACGATGCCGAGCCAGGGCTGCCATCCCGCGACGGTGCGGTCCGTGTCATCCCGGCCGATGTAGCGGACGACGGGATGGGACGTCAGGGCGCGTGACCGGCGGGGCACCCGCGGCTTGTTCCGCCAGGCTTCCCGCTCGGTGTCGCTGACCGGAGGGCTGCCGAACAGGACGGTGGTGTCGAAGGTCACCCATTCGGCGCCGGCCTCACCCAGCGCCCGCTCAAGCTCGTGTTCCGATCGCGGATCCGCGAAGAACGCGCGGTGCCGCACCTCGACGCAGTACCGGTGCCCGGGCGGGAGACGGCGCAGGAAACGGACCAGGGCGCCGAGGTCGGCGGGGCTGAACGACGGCGGCAGCTGAATCCACAGCGCGTGCGCCCGCGGCCCGAGGGGCTCGATCGCGGCCAGGAACGCGTGCAGCGGCTCGTCGGCCTCGGCGAGGCGGCGCTCATGGGTGACCGCTCTGGGCAGCTTGAGGATGAACCGGAAACCGGGCGCGGTCTGCGCGGCCCACGATCGGACCGTGTCCAGGGCGGGCGTCGCGTAGAACGTCGTATTGCCCTCCACGGCATTGCACCACGTCGCATACGCGCGCAGGCGTTCCCGCGGGGACAGCGAAGCAGGCAGGTAACGGCCTTGCCAGGGTGCGTACGTCCACATCGCGCAGCCGACGTGGAGTTCCATGACCCCGAACGTACCCGAGCGTGATCAGCATTCGGACAGCCGTGGCATGCTCGCGGTATGGGGCGTCCCCGTCGAATCCGGGCGAAGGAGTCGGTCATCGCCGCCGCGTCCCTGTGCGTCGCCGCGGCGCTGCCGGGCTGCTCGGCGGCGGCCCCGTCGGCGGCGCCCTCTGCGGCCGATCCTCCCGCGCCCACCACAGTTCACTCCACGGCTCACCCCACGGCCCACCCCGCTAAGGCCGCGTTCGCGTTCACCGTGGCGGGGGACCGGCCGGTACTGCCCAGCGGGAGCCAGGACACGCACGCGCAAACGCCGAACACCACATGCGACAGCGCCACGTTCGCCGCCGACAAGGCCCTGGGCGCCCGGCTGGCCCGGGCGTTCGGGCTCGCCGGCTTCCCCGTATCGGCCGATCTGCTGGCGCACTTCCTCACCGGCCAGGGCACTGGGGTCCATTACCGGGCCGGGTCGCCGATCGCCAAGAAGGCGCGGGCCAGCGAGGCTTTCCGGGCGCTGAACGCCGACGTGCAGAAAACGATCCTCGGCCAGCTCAAGGCGGGCAGGACCCGGGTGCGGCTGTCCGCCGCGCAGCTGCCGGAGGTGGCCTTCGAGTCCACGGGCAGCGACCTATACTGGGGATTTCGCGGCACGCAGGGCCTGACCGTAACCGGGCACGGCACCCGCGAGAACGGCCGGTACGCGGGAACCCTCTCGTACGTCATACGGGACAGCTACGGGTTCCCGGTCGGTGACACGCTGGACGGGTTCGGCCCGCCGATGAGGTACCTGCAGACGGTCTGCGGGGCGCCGCGGCACGCGGGCGGAGCCCACTGGTTCCCCGACACCATCACGGTAACCGTGCCGTACAGCCGGCCGGCCTGACCGCCCAGACGGGATCGTCCAGGCCGAGACGGGCCCGGACGTCGGAGACGAGCGTGTCCAGGTCTGGCCCGGGCTGCGCGAGCCGGTCCTGGATGGCGTTCAGCCCGGCCCGTTCGGTCAGCCGTTTCTCGTTGAGCACCCACTGGCCCGCAGCCGCCATCCGGCCCTGGCCGGTGGCCAGCACCGCCTGGCACAGGTTCGCCAGGCACGCCACCCGGTCCTGGCGGCCGGCGTAGACGCCGGCGAAGGACAGTGCCCCGGCCGCGAGCCGGAACCAGGCCTCGGGCGCGGTCTGGAGCAGCCGGGGCGGGAACGCCGGGCGCGGCAGGTCACCGGCCAGCACCCGGCCCAGGGCCAGCTCCCCGGCCAGGATGTACGTGGCGATCCCGGCCACGTAACCGACCTCGCGGCGGATCTCGAACCGCCCGTCCCCGGCGGCCGCGGTCCAGCGCAGGACCTCGTCCAGATCCCGGTAGATGAGGTCGACTTTGGCACCGTCGACCGTCAGCCACGCCCCGCCGTTCACGATGGTGCCCCACTCGCCGGGCGCGAAGACCCGGCCCGGCCAGCCCAGCGCGGTGATGTCCGCCGGGTCCAGGCCGCCCCGGTAATACAGGCCGAAATCCCAGTCAGACCCCTCGACCGCGGTGCCCGTCGCCCGGGAACCGCCCAGGGTGACCGCCACCACTCCCGGGATCGCGGCCAGCCGCTCGGCAAGGTGCTCCATCCCTCGAGTATCCGGCAGCCGGCGGCCTGCTCACAGGAGTTCCTTGCGCTTCCAGGCCCCGATCAGCAGCGGCCACAGCATCGGGCGGTCGGGGAAGCGGCCGGCGTCGCGGTCGATCGCGGCCAGCGCCGCCTCGGCGGCCGTCCTGGTGGTGATGCCGTGGTCGATCGCGGCCGGCAGCACGCTGCGGAAGCTGCCCTCCAGGAGCGCGCGCCCGCTGGCCAGCGGCTCGACCCGGCCGGCCACGTCGGTGCCGTCGGGGTTCCCGACGCCAGCCTGCGCGAACAGCTGCGCCAGCCGCGCACCCGCGCTCACGTCGCAGCCCGCCGCGTCGAACGCGCCGTTGATGACCCGGAACAGCTCGTCCACGCTGTCCAGCGCCGGCAGCACGCCGACGCAGCGGATGTCGTAGTCCTGCACGATCAGGTGGCCGCCCGGGGCGACCGCGTCCCAGAGCCGGGCCAGGACGGCGACCCGCTGGGGGAGGTGGAACAGCAGCAGCCGCGC
>DAIOWL010000047.1:0-15862 GCA_036758545.1 Streptosporangiaceae bacterium
GACGGCGCGGATGTGGTCCTTGACGATTAAGGCTACATGAGTAGAGTTAAGCCTCGTGCAGCGTAACCGCCCCCCGTCACCACAAGCGATCAACGTCCTACGGGCGCTGGCCGCCGACCCGGCCCGGTGGCGCTACGGCTACGACCTGGCCACCGAAGTGCACCTGAAGTCAGGTTCGCTGTATCCGATCCTGGTCCGCCTAGCCGACCGCGGCCTGCTGGAAACGTCGTGGGAGCCCGGCGTGGGCAGCCGGCCGCCACGCCACCTGTACCGGCTGACCGGCGACGGACGCGACTTTGTGGCGGCGTTGACCGCCGCCCGCGTCGACCGGACCGTCCCGACCACGCGCAACCGTTGGAGTGAGGCGTAATGCTCGGCGGCCTTTTCTTCGTCCTCATGGTGAGCTTGCTGGGCATTCTCATCGCGTGGTACCGGCGCGATCCGCGCAGGTTCCTGGACGGCCCGGCAGAGGACGCGCCGTTGCGCCTGATGCGCTGGGCGATCGGCCTGCTGGCCCCGCAGCGGGCCGAGTGGGGGCAGGCGATGCTCGGCGAGCTTGGCCACATCGAAGGCGGGATCCCGCGGATGCGCTTCGCGCTCGGCTGCGCCGGCGCGGCCCTCGTGCTGCCCCCGTGGGGCCGGGCCGCGACCGGCGTCTGGGCGATGGTCGTGCTCGCGGCCGGTGCCGTCGGCCTGTACGCCGGAATGGCGGTCCACTACGGTCTCGGCGGCGGCGACTGGATCTGGGTCTCGATCCTGACTGTCTTCGTGCTCGGTGCCCTGCTCGGTGCCAGTGCTCTCGTACGCCGGCCCGGTGTCGCGCTTCCCGGCCTGCTCGGCGGCCTGTTCATCGCGGTGATCTTCCTGACCGTGTCCGGGTTCACCTTCCTCGACCAGGTCTTGCCGAACACGGTGGGCTGGCACCGGCTGGTGCAGCTGATCGCGGTGCCGTTCCTCGTGGGCGCCGCCGGGACCCTGTGGAGCCGTGACCCGATCGTCGGCAAGCGCATCGCGCGGCTCGCCGCCATCAGCAGCAGCCTGGGCCTGTTCGTCTACACCACCATCGCGGTCGCCGTGATCGGCGGCGGCGGCCCGCCCGACGCGGACGGCGGCTTCACCCTGCGGGGCACCATCAGTGACCGGATCGGCAACAACATGGTTCTGCTGGCCTTCACCACCTTGGTCTTCGCCAGCGTCGGATGGGGCGGCGCCGCCGCGGCCGGGCGGCTCCTTCGCCGCACCCCGACCGCCACCGCCCCGGTGACCCCGAACTCCGTACCTCCGCAGGAGGCGTAACCCCGGATCAGCCGGACGTCCGCACCGCGGTACGTCATGAAACCGGACATCCAGTGCGTTAGAACGCGCTGGATCCGCGGTTTCATGACGTTCCCGAAGGGCGGCCTGCCTGGAGCGTGGTGCTGATGGTGGCGGTGTAAAGCGGAGTCCGGTTCACGAGTACGTGGGGCCTGGTCCCGGCCACGAGCCAAGCCGATCCTTCGCTTGACAGCGCTACCACGAGATGTATCATTGTCTTATGACAATAGATAAAGGGGACAAGTCTCCGGCGGGCGGAGCCGGCGGGCCCCCGGCGGGTGCGGGCGAGGGGACCACACCGACCGCGCCGCGTCGGCCGGCGTCGCCGATCGAGTTCCGGCTGGATTCGGCCTCGGGCGTGCCGACCTACCTGCAGCTCGTCCAGCAGGTCGAGCACGCGCTGCGGCTCGGCTACCTCAAGCCCGGTGATCAGCTGCCCAAGGTCAGGGACGTGGTCGCCTCGCTGGCGATCAACCCGAACACGGTGCTGAAGGCCTACCGCGACCTGGAGGCCAAGGGCCTGGCGGCCGGCCGGCCCGGGCAGGGCACGTTCGTCCAGGCCACGCTGAGCCAGGTCGCTCTCCCCGAGCTCGCCGGACTGCACAAGTCCCTGCTCGGCTGGCTGGCCGCCGCCGACGAGGCGGGCCTGGACGAGAACGGCATGGTCGCGCTGTTCACCAGCGCGCTGCGGGATTTCCATAAGCGCCGCAGCGGGCTGCGCATCCGCGGCGACGCAGCGGGCGACGGGACGGAGGGCGTCGCATGAGCACGAATGTCATCGAGGCCAGCGGCCTGGGCAAGCGGTACGGCGGCACGTGGGCCCTGCGCGCGTGCTCGCTGGCGATTCCCGCCGGTCACGTGGCCGCGCTGGTCGGCCCGAACGGTGCGGGCAAGACCACGCTGCTGAACCTGGCGGTCGGCCTGGCGGCGCCGTCCGCGGGCGGCGTCACGGTGCTCGGCGGCCTGCCCGCTGGGTCGCCGGAGGCCCTGGACGGCATCGCGTTCGTCGCCCAGGACACGCCGGTGTACCGGAATCTGTCGGTCGCGGACATGCTGCACCTGACCCGCAGCCTGAACCGGCGCTTCGACCAGTCCTACGCCCGGGCCCGGCTGAACGAGCTGGGCATCCCGCTGAAGCGGAAGGCGGGCAGGCTGTCCGGCGGGCAGCAGGCGCAGCTCGCGCTGACGCTGGCGCTGGCCCGGCGGCCGCGGCTGCTGGTGCTGGACGAGCCGGTGGCGATGCTGGACCCGGTCGCCCGGCACGACTTCATGGCCACGGTGCTGGCGGCGATGGCCGACGACGGGGTCTCGGTCGTGCTGTCCTCGCACGTGCTGGCTGAGCTCGAGCGGGTGGCCGACTACCTGATCCTGCTGTCGCGGGGGCAGGTGCAGATGGCCGGCGAGGTCGATGACCTGCTCGCTGGCCACCGCGTGCTGACCGGCCCGGCCGCCGAGGCCGGTAATTTTGCCGAACGGCCCGTGGTGCACGCATCCCGCGCCGAGGCCCAGGCTCACCTGCTCATCAGGGCCGCGGCGGATGACCCGATCCCGCCGGGCTGGGAGGCGCACCCGGTCAGCCTGGAAGAACTTGTCCTGGCCTATCTGCGAGAGCCCGGCGCCGCGGCGCTGCCCGGCCCGGCCCGCGAACCGTCGGAGGTGACGCGATGAACTCGCTGACCATGCTCGCCCGCCCTGAGGAGGGTGCCCGGCTGAGGCCGCTGCCGTGGCGGCGGATGGCCTGGGTCACCTGGCGGCAGCACCGCTTCTCGCTGGGCGGGGTGGCCGTGCTGCTGGGCGCGCTGGCCGTGTACCTGTGGCTCACCGGCCTTCAGATACACCATTCCTACGTGACCGCCTGTCACCCGGTCGGCTCACTCAACTGCGCCATGAACTTCACCGGCAGATACGGCATTACCGGGATATTCGTCAGCGTCGCCCTGCAGGCAGTGCCGCCCCTGATCGGGGCGTTCGCCGGGGCGCCGGTGCTGGCCCGGGAGCTGGAGACCGGCACCTTCCGGTACGCCTGGACCCAGGCCTTCGGCCGGTGGCGCTGGGCGGTCGCCAAGCTGGTGCTGCTCGCAGTCGCGGTGGCGGCTGCGGCCGAGGGGTTCAGCCTCCTTTTTTCCTGGTACGACCAGCCGTTCTTCGCCGCGGGCTACGTGATCCCGCTCTCGACCCGCGTGTTCGACCTGCACGGGATCGCGTTCGCCGCCTGGACGCTGGCCGCCTTCTCGATCGGCGTCCTGGCCGGGATGCTCATCCGCCGGGTCGTCCCCGCGATCGCCGCCACCCTGGCCGTCTACGCCGGGCTTGCCCTCGCGACCACGGTGTACCTGCGTGAGCACTACATGGCCCCCTTGATCACCAGCCGGCCGAACCTGCCCGGTTCGGCGTGGGTCGTGAGCCAGTGGTACGCCAAGGACGGCCGGTTCGCGTTCCCGGCCCGTGGCTCCCAGCTGGCCAGCGCCCTTTCCCGGTTCTGCCCGGACAACTTCAATGGCTCGCCCGCACAGTGCCTCTCCCGGCACGGGTACACGCAGTGGAGCAGCTATCAGCCCGGCAGCCGGTTCTGGCCCTTCCAGTGGATCGAGGGCGGCTGGCTGCTCGCCCTGTCGGTGCTGCTCATCGCAGCCAGTGTCTGGCTGGTCCGCCGCCGCGCCGCCTGACTGCAGGCAGTAATTACTGCATTAGCCGTGCAGCTGCGGAACGGGCACACCCCTAGGCACGCTGGCCTAACGTCACGACCCCACCGTGGGATCAGGATCTGCCGGTCCCGGGCTGCCCGGTCCAGGCCGGGCGGGGCTATCTGGCGGCTGGCCGACCGCGGCGGCCGGGGCCGCGAGCTCGACGTCCGCGGGTGTCAGCGGCGCCGACCGGTGCAGCGTCACGGCGATGAGGGGATAGACCAGCACCGACAGGACGCCCGCGCCTACCAGCGCGGCGGAGGTGGCCGGGAGCATGACCCCGTCCTGCTGGCCTATCTCGGCCAGGGCGATCAGCAGCGGCATCGTCGTGGCGGTGATGAAGGTCATCTCGGCCCGCTGCCGCGCCGGGAGGGCACGGCGGTAGACCACAAGCGAGGGCAGCCCGCGGACGACCAGCAGCAGAAGGAAGAACAGGACCAGGCGGCCCGGATCCTGGGCCAGGGTCTTCAAGTCGAGCGCCATCCCGGAGGAAATGAAGAAGATCGGGATGAAGATCCCGTAGCCCACCGCGTCGAACTTCTGCTCCAGGCCGGTGGTGTCCACCTCGATCTTCTGGGTCCAGACCCGCAGCACGACGCCGGCCAGGGCAGCGCCGAGCACGATATCCAGCCCGAACTTGGCGGCCAGCGCGAGCAGCGCGAACAGCAGCACGGCGGACCATCGCAGCATGGTCTGGCCGGTCGCGTCCTGGCCTTCCCGGATGATCCTCCTGATCGTCCGGCTGCTGACCACGCGGGGCAGGGCGGACAGGCCGAGCGCCAGTACGCCGACCAAAGCCACCGAGGCCAGCGCGACCAGGTTGCCTCGCCCGGTGAGGAACACCGCGATGATCAGGATCGGGAATATTTCCCCGACCGCGCCGGCCGATTGCACGTGCCGGCCGAACTGGCCGCCCAGCATGTCGTTGGCCCGCAGGATAGGCAGCAACGTGCCCAGCGCCGTCGTGGTCAGCGCCAGGGCGACCGGGACGTAGTCGCGTATGTAACCGACGGCGTCCAGCGCCCCGGTCACGCCGATGGCGATCAACGCCGAGATCATCCAGCCGGCCACGGCCAGCTGGCCCGGCCGTTGTCGCAGCAGCCGTGGATCCAGCTCGTACCCTGCCAGCAGGAACAAGAACCCCAGCCCGATATTGGACAATAGCTGGATGTTCGATGACTCGGCCACGCCGAGTCCGTGCGGGCCGATCAGCACCCCGCCGAACAGGAAGATGACCACTTGCGGTATCCGCGGCCCCGGCAGCAACGCCACCACCAGCGGCGTGAGCGCCGCCACCAGCGCGACCGCAACCAGATCCTCTAGACCGCGGCTAACAGCCACCGCACGCGCTCCCGCCCCGTCGCGAGCATGCCATCGGCGGTCGCGACTCCGGCCCGCCGATTGAGCCGCCCTACGTCACGTTAACCGCAACATCGGGGTCAGGACCAGACCTCGGGACGGACGGCGGACAGCCGTTCCTGGGTCCGGGTGAACTGCTCTTGCTCATCCGGGACGGGCAGGTGCTGATGGTTGGTGGCGCAGGCATCGGGTGCCGTGGTCATTGCGATGTCGGGGCCCGTGTAGACCGTCACCGCGTGCTCGGCGTCGACGAGCGTGACGTTCTGCGGGATAGAAATCGGCATCGTCGCCAGCTTGGCCAGGGCTTCGCCGACGGTGTCGCACGTCTCGAGCAGGTAGCGCAGCACGATGATGATGTCCAGGCCCGGCGCCTGCACGAACCGTCCGCCGAATGTGAGCGACACCGCCAGGCCGGCGTCGTTCATGCCGTCGAGCAGCCCCCAGCCGCCATCCAGCATTCCGATGACGGGGCGCAGGAACCGGGAGTAGGCGATAACGCCCTGGACCTCGTCGGGGTCGAAGTCGTAGTTCCGCAGCAGGGTGCCCGCTTCGCCGATCTGGGTGCACCCGGCGAAGAACGGGCGGAGCGCCGCGAGGGTGAGGAATGTCTCGCCGCCGGGCCGGTCGAGTTGCGCGGCTAGCCGGTCGAGCGCCGGGACTAGCTCGGGCATGTGCTGCTCGAACCGTCGCCGGGCGAGAGCCGCTCCGGCTGCCGTCCGGGCCTGGTCGGTGAGCGCGGCCTCCGCACGAGGCCATTGATCTCGGAGGGCACCGGCAAGGCGCCCGTCGCTGCCGTCGCCGATGTCCATGGCCTGGAAGGCCTTCCGCAGTTCACCCACGACAGCCACCGTAACCGGACGCGCAGGTAATTCGCTGGGCCGACGGGGGTTGTGTGCCCTTACCCCCGTCTTGCGAGGGTCGGGGGCCACAACCCCCCACTGCCGGCTGGCACGGCGTCCGCGCAGTTTGCCACCCGAGCGGTCAGAAGCAGCCACCCTGGGCCGGGCCGTAGACCCGGATCGTCGCGTGCCCGCCCGGCGCGACGACGGTGCCGGGCGGCGGGGTCTGCGACTCCACGTACCCGACGTGGTCGCAGATCCGGTCGGGGTCCGGTACGGAGGTCACCTGCACCGACAGCCCGATGGCCTGCAGGTGCCCCACCGCGCTGGCCCGCAGTTCGCCGACCACGTTCGGCATGGTCACCGCCGGCGCCTGCACCAGGACGGTGGACCCGCTCATCGCGATCCTGGTCACCCCGGGCACCGGGGTCACCGGGGTGGGTACCGGAAGCGGCGTGCTCCGCGGGATCCCGTCGCCGCGCAGGCCGAAGCCCTCGTAGCCCCACACCAGCAGCGTGCCGTCCGAGCGCAGCGCCATGCTCATCTCCGCGGCGGCCGCCAGCTGGGTCACCCCGGCCAGTCCCGGCACCTTCTGCGGCGTGCGGACCGCAGGCCCGGCCGTACCCAGGCCGAGCTCGCCCTTGTCGTTCGCGCCCCAGGCCCACAGCGACCCGTCCGGGTCCACTGCGAACGCGTGGGTGTAGCCGGCCACGAGTTGCGTGGCGTTCTGCGTGCGCCGGTCGACGATGACCGGGCTAGCGCTGTCCGCCACGGTCGAGCCGTTGCCGAGCTGCCCGGAGTCGTTGGCGCCCCACGCCCACACCGATCCGGCGCGCCGCGCCAGCGCGTAATAACCTCCGGCGCTGACCTGGGTCATCCCGTACCCGGCCTGGTTGCGGGCCGGGGTGGTGCGGTTGGTGTGGGTCCCGTCGCCGAGCTGCCCGTGGTCGTTGGCGCCCCAGGTCCACACCTCGCCGTTTGACCGCAGTGCGACGGTGAATTCCCCGCCGGCGGAGACCTGCTTGATGCCGGTCACCCCGGGTACCTGGTGCGGCGTGAAGCTGTACTGACTCCCCGGGGTGGGGTAGCCCAGCTGGCCGGCGTTGTTGGCGCCCCAGGTCCACACCGATCCGTCCGCGGTCAGGGCGGCGGCGTGGATGCCGCCGGCCGAGATCTGGACGATGTTCGGGGGCAGTCCCTGGATCTGCACCGGCGTGAAGGTGCTCCCGATCGTCGGATCACCCAGCACGCCGATGTAGTTCCGGCCCCAGCCCCACACCGTGCCGTCCGAGCGCAGCGACAGGACGTACCGGCCTTTGTAGGGGCCGTTGGGCCCGGATAGCTGCGTCACGTTGGCCGCCGCCCCGTGGACCGGCACCGGGCTGAGCACGTCGGTGCCCGCGACGGCCGGGTCGACGCCAGCCTGCCCATAGCTGTTGTACCCCCAGGCGTAGACGATCGGCGCGGTGTCCGCCGATGCCGCCGACGGCATCGCGAGGCCGGCCGCCAGGACACCCGCCATTACCGCCATTGTGAGCCGAACCATGAAATCCCCCTGCGAATCGCATCGTGTCGTTCCGCCGCCCCCGGCCGGTCCCGCCCGGCCTTACCGGGGCAGAGGGCATGCGGCCCGTCCTGATACATCAGCCGGGCAGGGTCCGGGGGAGCCCGAAGTGCGGGAGCACGCTGGTGTCGAAGCCGGTCATGGCGCAGATACTGCCGCCGCTGAGGGTGAGGACGAGCATTCCGGCCGCGTGGAGGATACCGGCCTGCGGGTCCCCGGCGTAGAGGCCGAACGCGGGCTGGCCATTGGCCCGGGTCGGGATGATGCGGTTCCTGCGGCCGGGGCGGAGCCCGGTGGCGGCGAGGAACCTGGCGACCAGCTCGCGGCCGTGGTACTCCAGCGACAGCGGCGGCATGGTCACGGCGATGTCCTCGGTGAGCAGGGCGACGACGCCGGCGACGTCGCCGGCCTGGTAGGCGCGGGTGAACCGGTCGACCAGGTCCCGTTCCCCGGGGGAGTCCGGGCGCGGGGGCAGCGGCCTGGCGGCCGCGGGCGGGAACTGGTCGCGCATGGCGGCGCGGGCGCGCTTGAGCGCGCTGGCGGCCGAGTCCTCGCTGCTGTCCAGCATGCCGGCGACCTGGCTGGTGGGGAAGCCGAGGACATCGCGCAGGATGAGGACGGCGCGCTGCCGGGGTGGCAGGGCCTGCAGGGCCGTGACGAAGGCCAGGGAAATGGCTTCGCTGGCCTCATATCTGGCCTCGGGGCCCGGGGTGGCGTCGGCGAGCCCTTCCAGCAGCATGTCGGGGTAGGGCTGCAGCCAGATCACCTCGCCCACCCGGCTGGGCGTGGGTACCTCCACCCCCGGTGGCGGCCAGTTCACCGGCGGGCGCCTGCTCGCCGAGCGCAGCGCCTTGAGGCAGCAGTTGGTGGCGACCCGGTACAGCCAGGTCCGGACCGACGAGCGCCCCTCGAACTGGGCCAGGCCGCGCCAGGCGGCCAGCAGGGTCTCCTGCAGCGCGTCCTCGGCGTCCTGGGCGGACCCGAGGATCCGGTAGCAGTGCAGCTGCAGTTCGCCCTGGTAGGGGCCGACGAGCTGGCGAAACGCATGCTCGTCGCCGGCCTTGACCCGCTCGATCAGGTCCTCCGTCACCACGTCATCCCTCCGTCATCCGTGCCGCCATCACACGTACTGACCCCGGAGCGACGTCAAACCGGGCGCGGCGCCCAGTTTCCCGCCCGTTCGGGATCAGTACCCAGCAATGAATGGAGGAGTTCGTGATCACACACAACAGGCGCCGTCTCGGCTGGGTTCTCGTCCTGACCTCGATGGCCTACTTCATGGTCGCGCTCGACGCCACCGTCGTGGCCACCGCCCTGCCGCGGATGCAGGCGGACCTGCACGTGGGGCTGACGTCGCTGCAGTGGACCCTGAATTCCTACGGGATCGCCTTCGCCGCCGGCATCATCACCGCGGCCGCGCTCGGCGACCGCTACGGCCGCCGCCTCATCTTCACCATCGGTCTGGCCCTGTTCACCGTCGCGTCGGCCGCCTGCGCCCTGGCCCCGAACGTGTCGATGCTGATCGCCGCCCGCACGGTGCAAGGGCTCGGCGGCGCGATCGTGCTGCCGCTCAGCCTCACGATCTTGACGACCGCGTTCCCGGCCGAACGGCGCGGGACGATCGTGGGCATCTATGGCGGTCTCGCCGGGCTGGCCGTTGCCGCCGGGCCGCTGGTGGGCGGGGCGGTCACCCAGGGCATCAACTGGCACTGGATCTTCTGGATCAACGTCCCGATTGGCGTGGCCGCTGTCGTGGCGTCGCTGCGGCTGCTGCCGGAGAGCTACGGGGCACGCGAGCGGCTCGACCTGGTCGGAGTCGGGCTGGTCACCGGCGGCGTCGTGGCGATCGTCTGGGCGCTGGTCCGCGCCAGCCAGGCCGGCTGGGCCAGCCCGGAGATCGTGATCACGCTCAGCGTCGGCGCCGTCCTGCTGGTCGCGTTCGCCGTCTGGGAGAATCGGGTGGCCGAGCCGATGGTCCCGCCGCGGCTGTTCGGCCGCCGCGCATTCGCGATCGGCAACGCCACCACCTTCTTCATGTCGGGGGCGATCTTCGCGGGCGCCTATCTCGTTGCCGAAGAATTCCAGTTCGCGCGCCACTACTCACCGGTGTCAACCGGCCTGCGGCTGCTGCCGTTCTTCGGGATGCCGATGATCATCTCGCCGCTCGCCGGAGCACTGTCCGACAAGACCGGACGCCGGCCCGTGATGGTCACCGGGCTCGCCCTGCTCACCGCCGGCTTCACCTGGGTCGCGGTCAGGGGCTCACTGGCGACTAGCTGGGTCGAGCTCACGCTCGCCCTGCTCGTTTCCGGCATCGGTATCTCGATGGCGCTGCCCACCGTGCCCACCGCCGTGCTCAGCGCGGTCGCCCCGCACGAGATGGGCAAGGCTTCCGGGATCAACTACATGGCGCAGCGCCTCGGCGGGGTCTTCGCCATCGCCATCTCGACCGCCGTGTTCTCCGCCCACGGGAGCCTTGGCTCGCCGGCCAGCGTCACCAGCGGGTTCAAGCCGGCGCTCGCCGCCTGCGCCGGGCTCGCCCTGCTCGCCACCCTCAGCGCGACAGCGATCCCCTCCCGCACGTACGCGGTTACGAGGACGGGGCAGATGACGGCGGGGACGCGGGTGAGCTCCCCGACGTAGATGCCGACGTTGATGTCGACGTTGATGCCGACGAGGACGACGGCGGGGTCGACGAGGGCGGTGCCGCCGAGGAGGAGGTGCTCGCGGGCGCGGACGAAGAGGTCGATGCGGACGCGGATGTCGAGGCCGACGCGGACGTCGATGGTGAGGTGGGCGAGGTAGCCGGTGACGTTGACGTCGTGGGTGGCGTGGTGGTCGAGCGCGTGGCCGGTGATGAGTACGTGCTCGTCGGCGGCGACGAGTACGGCGCCGAGCTCACCGACGACGACGCGCTCGGCGACGCGGACGGCTCGGTCGTGGCCGACGTGACCGCCGGGCCCACGGACGCGGGTGCCGGTGCCGAGGACGTCTGCCCCGCCGGGTGTTCCAGCTGGACGGACGGCTGCCCCGTGAACGAGGTCACCGCGAACGCCGCTGCGCCGCCCGCCCCGACGATGCCGCCGAGGATCAGCGCCACCACCAGCGGCTTCATCCGGCGCCGCCGTGGCGGCTGGCCCATTCCCGACGGCATTCCCGACGGCATGGGCGGCGGCGTGGCCGGGGGATAGGCCCCCATCGGCGGGGTCGCAGGCGCGCTGCCAGCGGTGGCGGTCAGTGCGGCCGCCCCGGTGTACGGCCAGCTGCCCGGGGCCGGAGTCCGCGGTCCGGACGGCCCGGAACCGCCTCCCGCGGTCTGCGTGGCCCCCAGGCCGGCCGGCGCCGCTGCGGCGGCGGCCACAACACCCGACCAGGCGAAACCCGGCCGGGACGGCGTGCCCTGAGCGGTCGTGCGAGTGAACGACTCGGGCAGCCAGGTCCCGCCCGGCTGCAGGGCGCCGACCTCGGCCAGCAGGCCGTTGGCGGTGGGGCGCTGCCGGGGGTCCTTGGCCAGGCAGTGCTCGATCAGCGGCCGCACCGTGGCCGGCACCGCGTCCAGGCTGGGCGCGCCGTGCACGACGCGGTACAGGAGGGCGGCCGTCGTCCCGGTACCGAACGGTCCCTCGCCCGTCGCCGCGAACGCGAGCACCGCACCTAGGTTGAAGATGTCGCTCGGCGATCCGACCTCGGCGCCCATCGCCTGCTCGGGCGACATGAACCCGGGCGACCCGACGACCAGGCCCGCTTGCGTCAGCATGGTGGATTCGGTCGCCCGGGAAATGCCGAAGTCGATGACCCGCGGCCCGTCCTCGGCCAGCAGCACGTTCGACGGCTTGAGGTCCCGGTGCACCACGCCCACGGCGTGGATCGCGTTGAGGCTCTCCGCCAGCCCGGCGGCCAGCGCCAGCAGGGATGCGTCCGGCAGTGGCCCGTGCGTGTCGACCGCCTCGGCCAGCGAGGGCCCGGGCACGTACGCCGTGGCCATCCACGCCACCGGGCCGTCCACGTCCGCGTCCACCACCTGGGCCGTGAACACGCCGCTGACCCGCCGCGCCGCCGCGACCTCGCGGCCGAACCGGGCCCGGAACTCCGGGTTGGCGGCCAGTTCGGCCCGGATCGCCTTGACCGCCACCGGCCGGCCACCCGGGGAGACGCCGAGGAACACCCGCCCCATGCCGCCCTGGCCAAGCTGTCCTACCAGCCGGTAGGGCCCAATCGACTGCGGATCGTCAGGCTGCAGTTCCCTGGCCAACGCCAAAACCCCCACCCACATATACCGAGGTCGGACCGTTCTCCCTACGGAGCCGACAGAACCACGATAAATACGTGAGGCAGGAAAGAACATGCCCAGGAGCGCCTTAGTGGGCGATTTCGACCGGCCGCCGCTATCCCCCGGTGATGGCCGGGCCGGACGTGACGCTGGTCGGCGCCTGGACGATAGCCATGATCGTGTCGACCAGGTTGACGGTGAAGTCCTCGACGGACAGGACCGGCCGGGGCGGCGGGTCGCTGTCCATCAGGCGGGCCTGGTCGCCGCAGGCCCGGATGATGAAACCGATCACCTGGCTGGTCCGCTCGGCGACGACAGGCGCCGGCAGGTGGTCCAGGCTGGGCAGGATGTACGCGGCGCAGCGGGCGATGCTGGTGTTGACCGTGACGGCCTCCCCGGCATCGGTCATGAACCGCGGGTGGTTGATGAGCTGAGCGCCGATCCGGAAGTACCGCCGCCCTTCCGGCGTGTGCAGCTGGCGGGCGAGCGGCCGGACCACGACCTCGAGCACGCCGCGGGTGGTGAGCGTCGTGCCGGTGGCCTCCAGGTGGTCCAGCAGCATGTTGCGTTCGGCGTCGACCGGATTCATGGTCTGGCTGATCACGGCCTGGATCACCGCGGCCCGCGATCCGAAGTGGTACTGGACGGCCGAACGGTTGCGGTGGCCGCTCGCCTGGCCGATGTCCTGAAGCGTGACGTTGTCGACACCCCGCTCGTCCATGAGGACGGCGGCGGCGTCGAGAAGCGCCTGCTTCCCTAGCTGGCGTGGCATCGTACTTCTGCTTACCCCCTTGACATAAGCCTAGTCCCTGGGTTCATAATCATTAGGTATTAAATCGTAATACCCAGGACCTAGGTCCTTGGCTGGACTCCCGGGAAACCGTTGGGGGGGCGAGAGTCCGGCCAATGCTCGGGGGTGGCGGGCCACATGGCCCGCCACCCCCGAGCGGTTTATCCGGCGATCCGAGGCGCGAATCGGCCCGGGATGCTCATCGCCCCGCGGACGAGGTCCACGCACCGCTCGGGTGTGAGCCAGGAGCCAGCTTCCGGTTCGCTGGACACAGCAGATCACGTAGCTCCGTGCCGGTTTCACAACCGGAGTCTGCCTCGCTCCGGGCAGCTGGCCGATCTCGGACGGCCCCCCTCGGGGATGACCGGAAGGGGAGTCGGGGTTAGGCTCGGCAACAGGCCAGCCGATGGCCGCAGGCCGGAGAAGGCGAGCTGGCAGGTGGATGCGGTAGATACTGGGCAGGCACGACGTAACCGCCGCCGCTCGGCCGGTCAGCTCTTGCGGCGGCTCATCGTCGCCATCCGTGATGGCGACGAGCGCATGGTCGAGCAGGCCGTCCTCCAGCTCGCTGGGAGACGAAAGATCTTCGCGCCGCTGGCCTTGATCGTCGGCGCGTTCGTCATGTTGTTCAGCGCGCTGCGGCTGCTGGTGACGAACTGGCGGCTGATGCTGGTCCAGGCTCTCCCGGCCCTGCTGATCTGGGCAGTGACGCTCGACCTGAAGGCGCACGTGCTGCACGGCAAGGAATTCAACGTCATCCGCGGGCCGATCGTCGTGGTGTTGTTCGTGCTCGCGGTGCTGGTCACGATAGGCGCGTTCTTCCTCAACGCCGCGTTCGCCTTCGCGATCTCGCAGCCCGGTACCCCGGACCTGAAGGCCGCCTTCCGGCAGGCGCGCGGGCACGCCAGGGCGGTCATCGGCTGGGGCACCGTCATCGGCCTGGCGCTGGGAGTCGCCGCGATCCTGGTGCCGCGCTGGGGGCTGCGCTGGTTCGCGCTCTCGCTTGGCATCGTCCTTGCCGTGATGATGGTGTGCTATGTCGCGGTGCCGGCCCGGATCGTCGGCGTGCAGATCGCCAAACCGGCGGATATGTCGGGGCGCCGCGACAAGCTGGCCGCTACTGCCCTCGCCGGTCTTATCAGCGGCATCATCTGCACGCCGCCGTATGTCATATCCCGGGTCGGCGAGGGGCTCCTCGGCAACGGTTCGCTGTTCGCGCTCGGGGTGGCGCTCATCGTGATCGGCCTCACGCTGGAAGCCGGGGCCACCGGCGCGGTGAAGGCGATCAAGGTCAGTGCCAAGCTGCTAGGCGGCCGGTCCCCGGCGGCGCCGGGCGGCCAGGCAGACGGCGCCACGCCGGCCTGGGCTATCGAGACAAGCGGCCAGCCACCCGGGACTCCTGAATCGAAAATAGATGACCAGCTAGGCACCGGGCAGTAACCCGGTTCGCTGGACACAGCAGATCACGCAGCTCCTGACCGGTTCCACAACCGGAGTCTGCCTCGCTCTGGGCCGTCGGCAAAGCGAATTTCCCGCCCAGTGAGGACTAATGACAATGATCATCAATCGCCTGTTAATCCGTCTTCCGTTAGTATCACCAGGCTCATTTAGCCCAGAATTACCGAAATCTCGACACGGGCGTGGATTTACCGGGAAATGTCGTAGCCGCAGAGTAGAATCGAACTGAAGATAGATAGTTGATCTTTCTGAAGCGACTCTTCGCTTAGATTCTCGCTAAAGCTTATCCTGTCAGCCAGCTAGGCCCGGAAAGGAGGTGGCCCGAATGGGTACCGCTCCGGCCTTCGCCAGCGTCAGCGAGGCGATGGAAATGGTGCAGGCCGGGCTGTCCTACCTGGCCGCGGCCGACGCCGCTCAGCTGGACGCCGAGACCCAGGCCGACTGCCTCCGGGGCCTGGAGCAGACCGACGCGATCAGCACCGCAGCTCGGGCGTCGTTCCTGTCCGCGTTCACCATCGGCAAGGGGTACTCAGCCGACGCGGATTACAGTGCGCGGGCGTGGCTGATGCACCGGACCGGGATCACCCGCGGTGCGGCCGCCTCCCATACCGCGTGGGCGAACCGGGCCGGGACGCACCCGGCCGTGATGGCGGCGCTGGCCAGCGGGGAAGTGTCGGAGTCATACGGGCGGGCCATCTGCCAGTGGACCGACAAGCTGCCCGAGAAGTACCGGGAGGAGTCCGACGAACTCCTCGTCGCGGCCGCCACGGCAGGCCTGGACCTGCGGGACCTGGGCGCAATGTTCGCCGAGATGTACGAGCGGGCACGTTCGGAGCTGCCCGATGACGACCCGGACGGTCCGCTGGAGGATCGCGCGGTGCGGCTGGTGACCACATTCCAGGGTGCCGGCGTCCTCAACGGGGACTTGACCCCCGAATGCGCCGCGGCCGTTACCGCCGTGCTCGATGCTCTGTCCGCTCCGGCCGGCGCCGAGGACACCCGCACACGAGATCAGCGGTACCACGACGCCCTTCAGGAGGCGATGCGCCGTCTCGTCGCCGCGGACCTCCTGCCCGAGCGGGCCGGGCAGCCGGTCAAGGTCTGGGCGCACATCTCGCTGGCTGACCTGCTCCGGCTCGACGGCAGCTCCGCCCTGCAGGAGGAATGGACCGCCCAGGTCCGGGCCCAGTGGGCCGCGCACCGCGCCGCCGCGTCCGAGACCGGCAGCGACGGCGGCGCCTGGCTCGACGGCGACGGCGCCGAGGCGATCGCCTGCGACACGGCCATGGCCCCGATCGTGAACGTAGACGCGCTCGAGGACCTGGTCCGGCTGTGCGTGGAACTGGACGGGCGGCGCGATGGCGCGCGGGACGCGGCCTGGGCCGCACTCGAGCAAGCCGTCATCGGCAAGGCCGTCGACCTGCTGTCCGGGCCGGGCGGCCTGGCCTCGTTCCTGCGTCGCCGGCAGCTCGGCGTCCGCTTCGGCGGCCCCAGTCTGCCTCTCGACATCGGCTACGCCGAGACCGTCCCGGCGGGGATCCGCAACGCGGTGATGCTGCGCGACAAGCACTGCCAGTGGGCCGG
>DAIOWL010000048.1:0-9039 GCA_036758545.1 Streptosporangiaceae bacterium
CTCCCAGACGGCCCAGTCGGTCTCGCCGCCGTCCATCAGCTCGCGCACCCGGGACATCGGGGCCCGGTCCGCCAGGAAGCGCCTGACCGAGGCCCGAAGCTCCTCCTGTTCCGCACTGACACCGAGGATCATTGCTGTTCCCTCGCTTCCGTGATCACGAGGACGTCGAGCGCCTCGACCTGGTCACCGTTCACCCACAGCGGGTTGACCTCCAGCGCGCGCAGCGACCCGTCCAGCGCGAGCGCGGCCTCGCCGAGAGCGGCGATCGCCCCGGCCACCGCGTCCAGGCTGGCGGGCGCCGTACCGCGCGCCCCCTGCAGCAGCGGCAGCCCGCGCAGCTCGCCGAGCATCCGCCTGACCTCGGCGGCGTCCACCGGGAGCAGGCGCAGGCTGGTGTCGTTCAGCACCTCGACCCAGATCCCGCCCAGGCCCACCGCCAGCACCGGGCCGAACGCGGGATCCACGGTGACGCCGGCCAGCAGCTCGGCGCCGCCGGTGCGCATCGGCGTGACCAGCACGCCGTCGACGCTGGCCTCCCGCACAGCCTGGCCGGCCGCGCGCACCTTCTCGTAGCCGGCCCGCACCTCGGCCGGCCCGGGCGCCGTGACGCGCCGCGGAACAGGCGCGCGCACCTGCCCGCGGTTCTCCAGCCAGCGCAGCGCGTGGCCCAGCGCGGTCATCGCCAGGTCCAGGCCGCCGAGGAAGGTGATGCCGTGCTTGCGCAGCAGCTCCCGGGCGTAGTCGCTGAGGTTCACGCAGGTGCTGCCGACGGGAATGATCGGGATCGGCGCGGAGGCCATTCGCTCGGCCAGCCAGTCCACCCGGGTCTCCAGGGTGCGGGCCGCGTCCTCGTCCGGCGGCCGGGCCTCGGGCAGCGTCACCCCGGAGAACAGCACGAAGTCCAGGTTCGGGTCCTGAACCGCGATGTCGAGCGCGTGGTCCACCGCGGTCAGCGGGCCCTTTTTCCCGGACAGGTTGGCCAGCACGCCGAAGCCGGTGACGTCCAGCGGGTTGCGCGGGCTGGCGAACGGCGGCAGCAGCGCGGCGATCGCCGCCTCCGTCCCGGCCGAGAAGTCCGGGATGGCCACGTCCCGGGCGCTGGCCGCGTCGGCGATGATGTCGCACGCCCCGCCGGACAGGGTCAGCACGCCCATCCGCCGGCCGCGCGGCCAGCGGCTGTAGCCGAGGGCCGCCCCGGTGGTCAGCAGCTCCTCCAGGCTGGTGACCCGGATGACGTTGAGCTGGCGCAGCACCGCGTCGACCACCGCGTCGTCGCCGGCCACCGAGCCGGTATGCGCCAGCGCGGCCTGCTGGCCGGCCGGGCTCGATCCGACCTTGAGCGCGACGATCGGCTTGCCCGCCCGGTCCGCCTTCTCCGCCACCCGGGCGAACCCGGCCGGGTCGCCGATTTCCTCGAGGAACAGGCAGATCACCCTGGTCGCCTCGTCCTCGACCAGGTACTCGAGCACGTCGGCGGTCTTCATCATGGCCTCGTTGCCCATCGAGGTGAGCAGGCTCAGCCCGATCGCGTGCGCCTTGGCGAAGGCCAGCACCACGCTGGCCAGCGCGCCGCTCTGCAGCGCCACGCCGACCGGCCCGGCGATCAGCGGCGGAGGCAGCGCCAGCGCGTAGGGTGCCGACCGGCGGTTGGCGTTGACGAAGCCCAGGCAGTTCGGGCCGAGCATGGTGACCCCGTTCGCCACCGCGCGGTCCAGCAGCGCGTCCTCGAGCGTCCGCCCCGCCTCGCCCACCTCGCGGTAACCGGAGGCGAGCACCACCGCGTTCGGGATCCCGGCCGCGCCCATGTCGTCCAGCACGCCCTCCACCGCCTGCACCGGCGTCAGGATGAAGGCCAGATCGGCGGATTGGGCCAGGTCCCGCAGGCTCGGCACGACCGGCAGGCCGAACGCGCTCGTGGCTCGCGGATGGACCGCCGTCAGCGGCCCGGCGAAGCCGGCCGTGGCGCAGCTCGCCACGATGAACCTGGCCCACCCGGAGTTGTCGGACGCGCCGACCAGCGCGATGCTCCGCGGGGCAAAGAACGCGCGCAGCCGCTCCGGCGTGACCAGCTCGCGCGCGGCCCCGTGGTCAGCCGGGCCCGCCTCCGTCATGACCGGTTCGGCTCCTTCGGCAGGCCCAGGGCGCGCTCGCCGATGATGTTCCGCTGGATCTCGCTGGTCCCCGAGTAGATCGTGCCAGCCCGGCTGCTCAGGAACACGCTCTGCCAGGCGCTGACCGGGTAGCCGTCGCCGTCCGGCCGGAGCAGCCCGTCCGCGCCCTCGACGGTCATCGCGATCTCGCCCAGCCGCTTGTGGTACTCGCTCCAGAACAGCTTGGCCACCGAGGCCTCCGGGCCCGGCGGCCGGCCGGCCGCCACCTGCGCCAGCGTGCGCAGGCCGCTGAACCGCATCAGCTCGACCTGCGTGTAAGCCCAGGCGAGCTGCTGGCGGATCAGCGGGTCGGCGGTCTTCCCGCGCTTGCGCGCGGTCTCCGTCAGCTGCCAGAACTCCCGCTCGAAGCCGAGGTGGGCCACGGTGGCCCGGCCGCCGCGCTCGTGCCCGAGCGTGGTCATGGCCACCCGCCAGCCGTGGTTGAGACCGCCGATGACGAAGAACAGCGGGGTCCGCACCCCGTCCAGGAAGTCCTCGTAGAACTCGGCCGCGCCGGACATCTGCTTGATCGGCCGGTACTGCACGCCCGGGCCGGTGAAGTCGATCAGCACGTAGGAGAGCCCGGCGTGCTTGGGCGCGTCCGGATCGGTCCGGCAGAGCAGGAACATCCGGTTGGCCCGGCCCGCGCCCGAGGTCCACACCTTCTGCCCGGTGATGACGAGCTCGTCCCCCTCGACCACGCCGCGGGTCTGCACGCCGGCCAGGTCCGAGCCGTGGCCGGGTTCGGAGAAGCCCTGGCAGTACACGTCCTCGCCGGAGATGATCCGGGGCAGGAAGTACGCCCGCTGCTCCGGCGTGCCGTGCACCATGACGGACGGCCCGACCAGCCATTCGCCCATGCCGCGGGTGACCCGGGGCACCCCGGCCCGGTAGAACTCCTCGTTCAGCACGGCGCCCCGCACCGCGTCCATGCCCTTCCCGCCGAACTCCTCCGGCCACTGCGGGCAGATCAGGCGATGGTCGGCCAGCTTGGCCTGCCACTCGGCGTAGGCCGGATGGGCCTCCGCCTCGGCGATCCGGGCCTGAGTCCGCCCGCCCGCGGTCAGCGGCATGTTCCAGTCGGCCAGGCCGGCCAGCGGAGCCGGCGCCTCGGCCGCGATCCAGTCCCTGAGCTCCGCGCGGAACTCCGCGATCTCCGGGCCAAGGTCAAGTTCCATGGCGAGCCTCCTGCCGCACCCGGGCGCCTGTCATTCAATCCTAGAATTACGTTCTAGACCGGATCAAAACTCGCCATCGCCCCCGCTGTCAACCCCTTCCGGCCGGCCATCACGGCCGGGCGGCCACCACGCGCCACCGGTCATGAGCAGCCGGACGTACTCGATCACGGCGTCGATCACCCGGTCGGCCTGCCGCCTGCTCCCGGCCGCGGCCACCTCCCGGCTGCCCTCGCCGATCAGCGTGGTCAAGATCGTCACGTAGAGCCGGTCGAAGGAGGTGTCGGACAGCCGGAGCAGCGCGTCGTTCTGGCCGAGCCACTCGCGGCCGCGCCGCCGCCTCATCACCTCGAAACCGGGCGGGCCATCCCCGTCGGAGAACAGCACCGCCAGGTCGCGCCGCAGCCAGCAGCCCTCCATGAAGGCGCGCGCACCCGCCGAGAACAGCTCGAACGGGTCGGTCACCCCGGCCTTCCTGGCCCGGGCCACCGCCTCGCTCGCGTCCGCCTCCTGGGCCTGCTGGTAGTCCTGCCAGAGCGCGATGAACAGCTCGCTCTTGCCGCCGAAATGGTGGTACAGGCTGCCCACGCTGGACCCGGCGCGCTCGACCACGTCGGCGATGCTGGCGTCGGCGAAACCCTGTCCGGTGAACACCGCGCGGGCGGCGTCGAGCAGCGCCCGCTGCGTCTGCGCCGTCCTGGCCCACTGCCAGGAGCCGGCGCCGGCCCTGCCCCTGGACGGACCCCTAGATGGGCCCCGGGGCGGCCGCGCCACTGGTGCCACCGGTCACCACCCCTTTTCAGAACGTGATTCTAGGAGTCTAACCGGCCTCTTGACACCCCCATACCCCCTCCTAGAGGCTAATTCCAGAAGAGGATTCCAGTAATCGGCGTCCGGGAAGGGGAGCTGGCATGTCACGTCTGGACGGACGGGTCGCGATCGTCACCGGGGCCGGCCGGGGCATCGGCAGGTCGGTGGCCAGGCTGCTGGCCAGCGAGGGCGCCTCGGTGGTGGTCAACGACCTGGGCTCGGCGGTCGACGGCTCCGGGAACGACTCCGGGCCCGCGCATGACGTGGTGGCCGAGATCGCCGAGGCCGGCGGTAAGGCCGTCGCCAACGGCGCGGACATCTCCGTCTTCGCCGCGGCCGAGAAGCTGGTCCAGACGGCCATCGAGGAGTTCGGCCGGCTCGACATCCTGGTCAACGTGGCCGGCATCCTGCGCGACCGGATGGTCTTCAACATGACCGAGCAGGAGTGGGACGACGTCATCCGGGTGCACCTGAAGGGCACCTTCAACACCACCAGGTTCGCCTCGGCGCACTGGCGGTCGCTGCGCGACGAGTCGGCGCAGAACCGCATCATCAACTTCACCTCGGTGTCCGGCCTGCACGGCGCCCCCGGCCAGCCGAACTACGCCGCCGCCAAGATGGGCATCGTCGGCCTGACCTGGTCCTCAGCCCGCGCATTGGGCAAGTACGGGGTTACGGTGAACGCGATCTCGCCCGGCGCGGCCACCCGGATGACCGACTCGGTGCCGACCGACCGCCGCCGGACCCGGCCGGAGGTGGACGAGTGGTCCCCGGACAACGTGGCCCCGATCGTGGCCTACCTGGCCAGCGAGCGGTCCGGCTGGATCACCGGGCGGATCATCCACTCCTCCGGCTACGAGGTGTCGCTGTACAGCAACCCCGAGCCGGTCGTCCGGATCGTCGGCACCGGCCCGTGGCAGCCGGACGCGCTGGCCGAGCAGGTCGAGCGCTCGTTTGGCCCGCTGCTGGGCCGCGCCCGGTAACCGCGCTGGTCTCCCTAACGCCCCGGAATGGGTCGATGTGCCGTTGGGCCGGCTCTAACCGGACCAATGTGCCATCGACCCGGTCGGCGTACCCCGCTGGGACCGCGCCGATGACGGCGAGGGACTCCACGAAGAAGTAGATCGCCTTGAAGAACTCGAGCAGGTCGCCCTGCTCGAGCAGGATCTTGCGGTACATGACCGTGCGCTGCGCGTCGTACCCGTCGTGCAGCGCCTTCCAGTCCCGGTAGTCCATGCCGAGCACGTACGTCGCCTGGAGAGGGTCGTCCGGCCCGATGATTCGGCAGTCGGTCACCGTGCCGCCGCTCCACTGCACGAACAGGTACGCGGGGCCGCCGAGGCCCGGCAGATCCCGGCAGCCCAGCGCCCAGGACGCCGGGTACACGCTCTTGAGCCAGTCGAAGAAGTCCCAGTACTCCTGCAGCTTGACCGCCCGGGCCTGCTCGTCGGGCCCGGCGGTGAGCGCGTCCCGCACCGCGTCGGCCCATTCCTTGGTAAAGAAGTCAGCCATGGCTCACCCGCCCGCCAGCACCGGCTGCACCTTCTGCAGCAGGTCCTCGAGGTCGGGCGAGAGCCCGATGCCGACGTCGTTCAGCTTGCGCCGGAGCTGCTGGAAGAACAGCACCCGCACCTCGTCGTCGGTCCAGCCCAGCGGCTCGTAGTAGATCCGCCGGCTGACCACCCCGGAGACCGACAGGATGGTCCGCAGCGTGTCGTGGATCTCCTTGATCATCGTCGGGTCCTTGCGCACCGCGTCCTGCAGGTACCGCATCCCGCCCTGCACGTGCCGCGACTCGTCCCGGCAGGTGGCGGTGAAGCCGGTGTAGTAGGCGGGCAGGAACCCGCGCCAGCGGGCGTAGGACAGCGTCACCTTCATCACCGACAGCGCCAGCACGCCCTCGATCCACAGGAAGTAGTTGGTGCCGTAGCGCACCCGCGCCCGCTCGTCGTACGGATGCAGCCGCAGCTCGTCGGCCTGGTAGGCCAGCAGCCCGAACGGCGCGACGAACGTCTCGGACACCCACGGGAAGGACGCGTCCAGGATGTCCATGATGTCGTCGCCCTTGAGCCCGACGACCTCCCGGTAGAACCGGTCGAAGAAGACGGTGTGCCGGGCCTCGTCCTCGATCTGCGCGGCGATGTGCAGCTTCTCCTCCTCGCTGGCGCCGATCATGAACACCGGCAGCTCGATCTCGACCTGCCGCTCCCCGTGGTGGAAGCCCGACGCGACCGCGATGAACGACTGCCGCTCCTCCTCGGTCATCTTCTCCTGCCAGTCGATCTTGTCCTGGCTGAAGTCGAGGTCGTAGACGTCCCACCGCTGCTTGAGGTACTTGCGGTACAGCGTGGTGAAGTCCGGCAGCGAGCGCAGGTCCTTGTGCACGTACTCGATGACGTCGTCGATGTCGACGTTCAGCACCTGCTCGAGCGAGGAGTCCTCGATCTCGCGCACCTGCGCGTCGCTCAGCGCGCGGGGGCCTTCCCGGAGAACCGCGGTCGGGCTCTTGCGTTCGGTCATCCTGGTGGCCCCCTCGCCGCCGTAGCGAATCCTAGAAACTAATTCTGTTTCCCATTCGACCCGGTTCCGCCCGGCCCGTCAAGATCCGCCGGCCCGGCCCCCGGCCCCGGCTCAAAGAAGATGACAGGGCCGATGTAAGCGCTTAAATTGGCGACTGACGCAACCAAGCTCCACCGTCTATGTCTCCTTAAGCAGGTGAGACAGCACGAAAAGAGCACGGCTGACTAGGTTGGCCAGCTCTCCGGCCTGCACGCTCTATGACGTGGCGCGCGAGGCCGGCGTTTCCACGGCCACAGTCTCGCGGGTGGTGCACGGCCAGGATCGGGTCCGCCCGTCGACGCGCGAGCGCGTCCTCGAGGTCATCGAGGCGCTGGGCTACGTTCCCGACAGCTCCGCGCAGAGCATGGTCCGCAAGCGCAAGGAAGTGATCGGGCTGGTCGCCATCGAGAGCCGCAGCCCGGACACCGACATCGAGCAAGAGGGCCTGCTGTTCATGGAGGAGGTGCTGCGCGGCGTCGAATCCGCGCTGAGCCAGATCGGATGGTCGGTGCTGATCTCGATCGTGCGCGGCCCTGACCGGCCCGAGACCTTCCGGTGGCTGCAGAAGATCTCCGCCAAGGTAGACGGGATGCTGATCGTCGAGGGCATCATCCCCTCGGAGCAGATAGCGCGACTGGCGGCCCGCATCCCGGTCGCGCTGGCCGCCGGTTCCCCCGGCGAAACCCACGCCGATGTCGTGGACGGCGACAACCGGGCCGGCACCGTGGCCCTGGCCCGTCATCTGGTCGAACAGCACGGCAAGACCAGGCTGTTCTACATCGCCGGGCCGGCGGAAGCTCCGGACGCGCGAGAACGGCGCGCCGTCTTCTCCAAGACGCTGGCGGAGTACCAGGGCGTTCGGCTTCATGGGTGCTTCGAGGGACGGTTCGCCGCCATCAGCGGCCAGCGGGCCGTCCGCGAGCTGCTCGCGGCGCCGCGCCGCGAACTGCCCGACGCCATCGCCTGCGGCAACGACCAGATGGCGATCGGGGCGATCCGGGAGCTGCACACGGCCGGGATCCGGGTGCCGGAGGACATCGCCGTGGTCGGCTTTGACGACATGCACCTCGGTGCCCTGCTTACCCCGCCGCTGACCACGGTCCACCAGCCGATGCGACTGCTCGGCGAGCGCGCCTGCTCCATGCTGCTGGAACGGATCGCGGATCCGGCCCTGCCGTACCGGACCGAACGGCTGCCGACCACGCTCGTCGTCAGGGAAAGCTGCGGCTGCCCGCCCCGCCCCGATCGCTAGCCCGGCTGGCGTCCGAGCACAAGCACGCCGGCCGTGGCGAACATCCCGCCGTTGCCGAGGATGACGCTGATCTGCGGCGATCCCACCTGCGCCGCGGCCTCGCCGCGCAGCTGCCGAACCCCTTCCTGGATCGCGAACATGCCGTACATCCCGGTATGCGTGTAGGAAAGCCCGCCGCCGTTGGTGTTCAGCGGCAGCGACCCGCCTGGTTCGGTGTTCCCGTCCGCGATGAACGCTCCCGCCTCGCCCTTAGCCGTGAAGCCCAGCGCCTCGAGGCCGTAGATGGGCACGTGCGCGAACGCGTCGTAGATCATCAGGTGGTCGACGTCGGCCACGCCGATCCGCGCCTCGGCGAACGCGGCCCGTCCGGCCAGCCGGAACGCCGCGGACTCGGTGAAGTCCGCCATCTGCGAGATCATCGGTGTCTCCGACGATTCTCCCGTGCCGAGCACGTGCACGGCAGGCTTCGGGAACGACCCAGCCCGTTCGGCTGAAGTCACCACCAGCGCCCCGCCCCCGTCGGTGACCAGGCAGCATTCCAGCAGGTGGAACGGGTAGGCGACGATCCGGGAGGCGAGCACGTCCTCGACCGTGACCGGGTCGCGGTAGGCCGCGCGCGGGTTCTTGGCCGCCCACCGCCGCTGGGCCACCGCCACGTAGGCGAGCTGCTCGTGCGTCAGCCCGAACTCCTTCATGTACCGCAGCAGCGGGATGGTGAACGTGGTCGTCGGGCCGAACACGCCGTACGGCACCTCGAACTGGCCGACCGGCGACGACGCCTCCATCCGGTACCGCGACGCGCCCACCCGGGACCGGCCCGACTCCCCGTGGGTGATCAGCACGGTCCGGGCGTACCCGGCCCGGATCGCCGCGGCCGCGTGCCGCACGTGCAGCAGGAACGAGGTGCCGCCGACGCCGGTGCCGTCGATCCAGCGCGGCGTGATGCCGAGCGCGTGCGCCACCTGGACCGGCCCCGGCGCGGAGACGGTGGCGATCCCGTCGATGTCGCGCAGCGACAGGCCGGCGTCGGCCACCGCGTTCAGCGCGCCCTCCACGTGCAGCTGCAGGGTGGAATGGTCCGGCAGCCGGCCGA
>DAIOWL010000048.1:9139-15758 GCA_036758545.1 Streptosporangiaceae bacterium
CGCGGCTCGAACCGCACCTGCAGCGGCATGTCCAGCTGCAGCGCCTCGGGCGTAGCCGGCAGGCCGGTGATGCTGGTCATCATCCGCGGCCCCTCGTCCAGTTCGACCACGGCGATCGCGTACGGCGCGTCGTCCTCGAAGCCCGGCGCCGGCCGGTGGTTGATCACGTAGGAGTACAGCGTGGCCCGGCCGCTGGCGGTGAACCACTCGACGTTGCGCGAGCCGCACGCCGGGCACACCGGCCGCGGGTAGAAGTAGGGCCCCCCGCAGTCGGCGCACCGCTGGAGGCGCAGCTCGCCGACCGCGCACCCGTCCCAGAACGGCTGGGTCTCGGGGGTCGGCACCGGGACCGGCTTGAACCCTTGAGCCGTCACGCCCGCTTCCCTCCTTCTAGGCCCCGAACGGGCCGGGTATCCCGCCCACCGCCGGATACCATGGCCACCCGTTCGCAAAGCCACGTCATCGAGCTCATCAGCCTTAACAGAATGCTTTTCTGGAATTAGCCTCTAAGTGAGCTGGCGTGCCTGTCAAGAGGAGGTTCATGCCCAGGTTGCCGAAGGACGGCCCGGCGGGCGGCGCCTGGCAGTGGAGCCGTACCGCGCAGACGCAGCGTGCGCTGCTGGACGCGGCCCGGCAGGTGTTCACCGAGCGCGGCTTCGCCGAGGCCAGCATCGCGGACATCGTGCAGCGGGCCGGATCCAGCGTCGGCAGCCTCTACCATCACTTCGGCGGGAAGAGCGAGCTGTTCATCGCGCTCTGGCAGGAGCACCAGCTCGCGCACGAGGAGGCCGCGAGCCAGGCGGTGGCCGGCGTCAGGAAGCAGGGCGTGACCGACCCGGGGCAGTTGTTCGAGGCCGGGGCGCGGGCCTTCCTGCAGGGCAGCTGGCAGCGCCGCGACCTGGCGCTGCTGTTCGCCTCCGGCGACGCGCCGCCCGGGTTCGAGGTGCTGCGGCGCCAGCGGGGCCGGGAATGGATCGGGCAGAACGACTCGCTGCTGCACCTCACCGACGTGCCGGAGGACCGGGTGTACGCCGCCATCCTCACCTCGCTGATCGGCGAGGGCTCCTACGAGGTCGCCGGGGCCAGGAGCCGCCGCCAGGCCGAGTCGATCAGCGACGCGGTGATCGAGTATGCGCGTCGGCTGATGGCCGGCGGCGGGCCCCAGCGCGCCTAATGTGCGCCTGCAGCGCGACGGCCTGGCGTTCACCGCGTCAGGCGTTCTTGACCGCGGAGACCTCGAACTCCAGCGTGACCTTGTCGCTGACCAGGACGCCGCCGCCCTCGAGCGCGGCATTCCAGGTGACGCCGTAGTCCCTGCGGTTGATCGTGACCGAGCCCTCGAACCCGACCCGCTGGTTGCCGAACGGGTCCTTGGCGGACCCCTCGAACTCGAACGGGATCGTGATCTCGTTGGTCACGCCCTTGATGGTCAGGTCACCGGTGACCTCGAAGGTGGTCTCGCCGGCCTGGCGGACGCCGGTCGAGGCGAAGGTGATCTTCGGGTATTCCTGCATGGCCAGGAAGTCGTTGCTGCGCAGGTGCTCGTCGCGCTGGGCGTTGCGGGTGTCGATGCTCGCGGCCTCGATGGTCAGCTGAACCCGGGAGTTCACCGGGTTCGCGCCGTCCAGCTCGGCGGTGCCGGCGAACTCGTTGAACGAGCCGCGCACCTTGGTCACCATGGCGTGGCGGGCGACGAAGCCGATCCGGGTGTGCGCGGGGTCGACGGTGTAGGTGCCGGTCAGCTCGGTCAGGGCGGGGGCGGAAGCAGTGGTCATCGGAATACCTCCAGGTAAGTTGATGATGCGTCATCTAACATAGATGATGCGTCATCCATTCCCGGGTATCCTGGTGCTATGAGCCGCTGGCTGACCGACGAGGAGCAGCAGGCCTGGCGCGGGCTGCTGCGGATGACCGCGCAGCTGAACGCCCGGGCGAACCGGCAGCTGCTCCAGGAATATCGGATATCCCTGGCCGACTACGAGGTGCTCGTGGCGCTCAGCGAAGCGCCCGAGGGTCAGCTCCGGGTGTTCGAGGTCGCCGACGCGCTGGCCTGGGAGCAGAGCCGGGTCTCGCACCAGCTCGCCAGGATGCAGCGTCGCGGCCTGATCACCAGGGAGGGCTGCGCGACCGACGCCCGGGGGGCGTTCGCGGTCCTCACCGAGGCCGGCCGCGCCGCCATCGAGCGGGCCGCCCCGGCCCACGTCGAGCAGGTGCGGCAGCTGGTCTTCGACGAGCTCAGCCATGGTCAGGTCAGCGCGCTGACTGAGATCACGACCCGCGTCCTGGACCGGCTGGCGGCCACGCCCGGCTAGGCCGCTCAAGCCGTGGCCCGGCCGCAGAGGATCAGGGCCCAGGCGAGCAGGCCGAAGGCCGGGACGCTGGTCGCGACGCGGACGAGGTTCCAGGCGGCCCAGCGGGCCTCGTTGAACTGGGCGCGGACCTGCGCTACGTCGATGTGCGCCGGGTCGCCCGCCGCCTTGATCGCGTCGTTGAGCGGCACGTTGACCGCAATCGTGATGACGACAGCCACCAGGTACAGGCCGAACGCCGCGGCGATCCAGGGCAGCGCCGGCGTGCCGCGGCTGGCGATGCCGGCCACCAGGGTGAGGACGAAGGCGCCGCCGAAGGCAGTGATCATGAACCACGGGTTGATGATGGCCCGGTCCGTCTGCTGGAAGGCGGCGACGAACGTGCGGTCGTCGGTCTTGCGCAGGCCGGGCATGATCGCGTGCGCGTAGAGGGCGAAGGCGCCGGCGACCAGGCCCATGGTGAGGGTGGCACCCATCAGGGTGGAAGTACGCAGCAGTGTCATGCCGTCAGTAGACCCGGCCGGGATGCGACAGGAAATGGTCCGCAGTCGCATCCTCATACGCGATCGTCTAAATTACCGGCATGGACCCGATCGCCGGACTGCTCGACGGGCCCCGCGCGCGGCGCGCCTTCCTGCTCCGCTGCACCCTGGATCCGCCCTGGGCGCTGCACATCAGGGACGAGGCGCCGCTGAGCCTGGTGGCCATGCTCCGCGGCCGCGCCTGCTTTGTCCTGAACGGGCGCGAGCCGGAATGGCTCGACCGCGGTGACGTGGCTATCCTGCTCGGCCCGGACCACTACCTGTTCGCCGACGACCCGGCCACCGCGCCGCAGGCGGTCATCCACCCCGATCAGCGCTGCACCACGCCGGACGGGCAGGAGATCCCGCAGATGCACTCGTTCGGCATTCGCCGCTGGGGCAACGCGCCGGACGGTGCCACCGAGATCCTGACCGGCACCTACCACGCCGAGGGCGAGGTCAGCCGTCGGCTGCTCGACGCGCTGCCGCCGCGGCTGGTGCTGCGCCGCGATGAATGGGAGACGCCGGCGCTCGGCCTGCTCGCCGCCGAGATGCTGCGCGACGAGGTCGGCCAGGACGCCGTCCTGGACCGGCTGCTCGACCTGCTGCTGATCGACGCGGTGCGCACCTACTTCGCCCGCACCGAGCAGACCGCGCCCGGCTGGTACCGGGCCCAGCGCGACCCGGTGGTCGGCCAGGCCGTGCGGCTGCTGCAGGAAAGCCCGGCCGAGGCCTGGACCATCGGCGCGCTAGCCAGCCAGACCCGGGTGTCCCGGGCCACCCTGGCCCGGCGCTTCGCCGAGGTGGTCGGCCAGCCGCCGATGGAGTTCCTCACCGAGTGGCGGCTGACCCTGGCGGCCGACCTGATCCTCGACCCGCGGGAGACCGTCGGCTCGGTGGCCCGCGCCGTCGGCTACAGCTCGCCGTACGCGCTCAGCGCCGCGTTCAAGCGGGTCCGCGGCGTCAGCCCGCACGAGCACCGCGTCGCTCAGCGACCCGTCGCCGCCGAGGTGACCTCATGATCTTCGGCGCCGGCCAGGGTCAGGGCGAATCCGAGACCGGCCGCCTGGAGGCCTTCAGCGACGGCGTCCTCGCGGTGATCATCACGATCATGGCGCTGGAGCTGAAGCCGCCGGAGGACGGCACCTTCCGAAGCCTGCACGCCCGGCTCCCGGCGCTGCTGTTCTACATCCTCAGCTTCACCTTCGTCGGGATCTACTGGAACAACCACCATCACCTGCTGCGCGCCGCCCGCCGGATATCCGCCGGGGTGATGTGGTCCAACCTGCACCTGCTGTTCTGGCTGTCGCTGATCCCGGTGCTGACCGAGTGGGTCGGCGAGCACCCCACGAAGACCGCCCCGGCCGCGACCTACGGGATCGTGGGCCTGGGCTCGGCGGTGGCCTTCACGATCCTGGTCCGGGCGATCATCCGGGCCGACGGCAGCTCCTCGCTGGTCGCGACCGCGATCGGCAGCGACACGAAGGGCCGCGTCTCGCTGCTGGCGTACGCGGCCGCGACCGTGCTGGCGTTCGTGTCCCCGTGGATCACCTACGCCCTGTTCGTCGCGGTAGCGGTGATGTGGTTCATCCCCGACCGCCGGTTGAGCCAGGTGAGCACGGACGCCTGAGGCGCCTACTTCCCGTGCGGGTCGGTCCGCACCGATGGCGGCTCCAGCTAGATGACCTGGACGTTCGTGTCAGCGAATGCTGGCAACTCAGGGTAGTTTGCCCCTTTCGCCCGGTTTGCGGGCCGGGTTTAGATGGTTGATCGGGGCTTCATGGTTGATTGAGGGGTCTATTGCCCCCCGGATCAACCTCATAGCCCGGATCAACCACGTTAATCGGAGGGAGTTTCCGCCTGGCGTGCCCCGTGAGGTACTCGCGAAGGTCGTGATGCCAGGGAGGGCAGGGTTACACCCGTTCCCTAGCCGGCGCTCTGGCCGTCAGCGCCGTCCAGCCAGTCGGCGATGCTGCGGGCCAGGACCGGCATCGGGAGCGAGCCGTGGTCCAGCACGGCGGCGTGGAACGCGGGCAGCGAGAACGCCGGGCCCAGCCGCTGCCTGGCCTCGTCCCTGATCCGCAGGATCTCCAGCTTGCCGGTGAGGTAGGACACCGCCTGCCCGGGCATCACCACGTACCGGTCGATCTCCGGGGCCAGCACCTCCCGCGGCATCGGGACGTGCTCGGCTATGTAGTCCAGCGCCCGCTCCCGGCTCCAGCCGAACGCGTGCAGGCCGGTGTCCACCACCAGCCGGGCCGCCCGCATCAGCGACGAGCTGATCGCGCCGAGCAGGGCACGGTCGCCGTCGTAGAGCCCGGCTTCCTCGGCGAGCTGCTCCGCGTACAGGCCCCATCCCTCGGAGAACACCGACAGGCTGCGCTGGCGCTGCAGCGCCGGCAGGTCGGTGAGCAGCTGCAGCCGGGACAGCTGCAGGTGGTGCCCTGGCACCGCCTCGTGGAAGGCCACCACCTCGAGGTCCCAGCCGGTGCCCGGGGTGGGCCGTGCGGTGTTGAACCAGAATGTCCCGGCCCGCCCGCCGTCCAGCCGCGGTGGGGTGTAGTGCGGCGCGGCGCCGCTCACCGCGACGACCTCCGGCATCGGCGTGACCTCGCACGGTGGCGGCAGCGGCTGCGGGAACAGCTCACCGGCCCGCGCCTCGGCCCGCCGCACCGCGGCCACCGCCTGGCGGATGGCCTCCTCCGCGGAGATCTTCCCCGCCGAGTCGCGCAGCGCGCCGAACACCTCGTCCCGCCCGGACAGCCCGAGCCCGGCGCCCAGCCGCACGGCCCGGGCCTCCAGCTCGGCGACCTGATCCAGTCCGGTCTGATGCAGCTCCTCCGGCGAGCGGGGCAGGGTGGTGAAGATCCGGATGGCCCTTGTGTAGTCCTCCTGCCCGCCCGGCAGCCAGACCAGCCCGGCCCGGTCGGACGGCCGGGCCCGCGGCAGCAGCTCCCTGACCGTCTCCACCCACCCGGCCAGCGCCGGGCGCACCACCTCGTCGGCCACCGCCCGGCGCTCTCGCTCCCACTCTGCCGCGCGCGGCCAGCCCGGCGGGGGCTGCGGCGTGAACACCGGCTCCAGGCCCGGCAGCGCGTCCTGCGCCCAGGCGATGGCCCGTTCGGCCAGCGGGGCGACCGGCAGCCGTCCCTTGGCCGCCCCGGCCCGCAGCCGCTCGCCGAGCTGGCCGAACCAGATGCCGCTGCTCCGCAGCCGGGTCAGGTAGGCCTCGGCCGCCTCCGGGTCGACTAGGACCGTCCGCGCGGCCACCGCCAGGAAGGTGGCCGGCCCGGCGAACTGCATGGCGGTGACGGTGTGCTCGGCCGGCGCCATGTCGATGCCGTCTTGCTCGTGCGCGCCCGCCTCCCGGACGCAGCCGAGCGTGACGGCCTCGGCCGGCGTGGCCGCGGTGATCGCGTCGGCCTCCTCACCGAACCGCCCGACCTCGGCGCGCCAGGCCTGCTCGCCCGCCTCGCTCTCGTCCGGCAGCAGATGGTCGTACCCGGGTATGCCGTACATGGTGGCGGCGAAGGGGTTGTGTTCCAGCCAGCGCTGCTGGAAGCGGTCGGCCAGGTCCCTGGGCGAGGTGTCAGTCACGATTCCCTATTTAAACGCCTTCGTCCCGCCCGGCCAGCAGCGGCTCGGTGTCGAAGATCCGCTAGGAGCCAGGCGAGCTGAACCAGGACTGGCCCGGCGCCAGCAGGTCCCGCTGCGGGGCGGGCAGCCCGGCCGCCCGCAGCAGCCGCCCCGCGTCCACAGGGCCGAACGCGCGGGACGTCACGTAATCGG
>DAIOWL010000049.1:0-15746 GCA_036758545.1 Streptosporangiaceae bacterium
CCGCCGACGAGGTGTTCCTCGACCTGGAAGACGCCGTGGCCCCGGCGGCCAAGGCGCAGGCCAGGGCCAACGCGGTCGCGGCGGTGACCGGTGACTGGGGCGGCCGGGTGCTGGCCGTGCGGGTCAACGACGCCTCGACCCCGTGGGCGCACCGGGACGTCATCGACGTCGTCTCCGCCGCCGGACGGCTCGACGTGATCGTGCTGCCGAAGGTGACCTCGCCCGATCACGTGGTGTGGCTGGACCTGCTGCTCGGGCAGGTGGAGCGGGAGGCGGGCCTGACGCCCGGCCGCACCGGGATCGAGGCGCAGATCGAGGACGCCGGCGGGCTGGCCGCGGTGAACGCGATCGCGGCGGCGTCGCCGCGGCTGGAGGCCCTGGTGTTCGGGCCCGCCGACTTCATGGCCAGCGTCGGCATCAGGTCGCTGGACGTGGGCGGCCAGCCGGCCGGCTACGCCGGCGGTGACGTCTATCACTACGCGCTGATGAGGATCCTGATCGCGGCGCGCGCCCGTGGCCTGCAGGCCATCGACGGGCCTTACCTCAAGGTCCGCGACGTCGACGGCTTCCGGCGGTCGGCGGCCAGTGCCGCGGCGCTCGGCTACGACGGCAAGTGGGTCCTGCACCCGGACCAGATCGACGCGGCCAACGAGGTGTTCGCGCCCTCCCCGGACGATTTCGCGCGCGCGTCGCGGATTGTCGAGGCGTACGCGCACGCCACCGGCGTACAGGCCCGCGGCGCGGTCATGTTCGGCGACGAGATGATCGACGAGGCCTCGCACAAGATGGCCCGGGCCATCGTGGCCAGGGGCCGCGCGTCCGGCCTTGGCGGCGACGCGGGCATCGAGGCGGAAAATACGTAAACAAGACCTGGAATCACTAATCTTCGCGCCGGGCGCACAACCCGAAAAAAAGGACACGGAAGACACGGCCCGACACTGGCTACGTAATGGTTCGAATTAACGCGAGCTATTGTCCGCGGCCGAGGACTCCCCAGTCGGTAAGCGCGTCGATCAGGCCCTCGGTAATGTCCAGCGATTCCAGTTCCCCGGGTGCCACCCAGCGGGCGTCGGCGGCGTCGTCGCCCGCGCGCAGCGTTCCGCCGGTGACCGTGGCCGCGTAGTCCCTGATGTCGATGACCGCCCCGTTGACGCCAGGCCGCTGCACCCGCCCGATGAGCCTGCCCACCTCGACCGTCAGGCCCGTCTCCTCGATCATCTCCCTGACCACGGCCTCGATGTCGCTCTCACCAGGCTCGATCCTGCCGCCAGGGATGGACCAGAGCCCGGCGCCAGGCTCGTGCCCGCGCTTGATCATCAGCAGCCGGCCCTGGCCGTCCGCCACGATCGCGCCCACGCACGGGATCACGGAGGCCGACACGCCGACAAGTATTCCGTGTCGTCCCTAACCGGGACAAGCGGTGGTACGGTGCCCAGCACGGTAACGGGATACAACCGGCACAGGGGTTAAGATGATCTTAATGTTTCGTTTTGGTCACGTCGGATAATTTCCCTAATCCGCGTCAACCAAGTCCCCCGATGCCGCGTCTTCTTATCAGGTAAAGGGACAGGAGCCCTAAACCTGGATAGGAAGGGACGCCTGCTTTACCTGATGAGCTTCCGGGTTCGCCCGGGTCTTCCCCTTACAGAACAGCATTATTGGTCAGGTCGGCCGTTCCCGCCCTGACTAGGGTCACGTCGTCCCGGTTGCAGGCCGGGTAGGCCGGAGCGACTCCGGCTCGGCGATGGTGACCGGCAACAACAGCCGTGCGCAGGGTACGGCTGTGGTTCCAAGAAGGGAACATCCATGTCCTTCAAGAGCAAGGTGCTCGCCACTGCGGCGACGCTGACGCTGGTCGGCGGCGCGGCGGCAACGCTCGCGTCGGGGCCCGCCAACGCGGCCACGCCGTCGTGTGGTCACCGGTGCGTCAACCTGTTCAGCAAGAAGTTCAGTGACGTGCTCACGACCAAGCCGGGCTTCGTCCTCGACGTACTCCGGCAGGGCGCGAAGGTCGGCCAGCCGATCATCATGTTCCAGTCGAGCAACTCCGACCCGGCGGAGGACTTCACCGTCTCCCTCCAGGGCACGGTCAGCGACTTCGTTTCCGCGCAGCTCGCGTCCCCCGCGCTGGCCCTCCACTACGGCGACGACGCCGCGCTGGAGATCGAGTACTCGCCGAACGGCGTTGACAGCGGCCTGTGTGTCGGCATTGCGGCCCTCACGCCCGGCAACAACACCAAGGTTAGCCTGGAGCCTTGCGGCGTGTCGGCCCGGACCGTGTGGGTCACGGATGTCCAGAACATCCAGCGCGGCGGTGTGTTCACGTTCCCGTTCGTCCCGCTGATCAACGGTGCGGACACCAACTTCTCGCACCCGTACGTGCTGACCTACCCGCAGAACGGCAACCCGAACGACAAGCCGCGCCCGCAGCTGGTGACCCAGAACCTTCACCAGTTCTCGCGTGGTCAGGTCTACGACAACCAGCAGTGGTCCGCCTTCTTCGGGATCCTGCGGTAAGTAGCACCGCTCGACCCTGAATTACCCAGTGGCGTCGGCCCCCCTCGGGGGGTCGGCGCCACTGGCGTGTCCGGGGACCAGAAACCCCAGGAGACACACTGCCACCTGACGATGGTATGACAGGTTACACACGTTCGATTACTGAACGTTGACAACCAGAGTCCCACTCAATGCGTCCTCCTAAGTAGACACGGAACGTGAGCATCAGTTAACGTTCCGTACCTAGCCACTGCGATCCCAGCTCAGGATGACCGAGCCTGTCGGCCCGGTTGGCCTGCCGGGGCCGCGGTGGTGGCTCGACAGTCCTGCGCAGGGTACGGCTGTGGTTCCAGGGAGGGACTATCCATGTCCATCAAGAGCAAGGTCTTCGCCGCTGCGGCGACGCTGACTCTGGTCGGCGGCGTCGGCTCGGTGGCGGCGCTGTCGGCGGGCGCGGCGTGGACAGCGGCCTGTGCGTGGGTGTGGCCAAGACCGCCTTCCAGAACGAGGGCGTCACCCTTCAGCCGTGTGGCGTCACGGCCAATACGGTCTGGATCCTCGACCCGGGCGACTCGCCGGCCACGATCAACCACGACTACGTGCCGGTGATCAACGGTTCGGACACGAACTTCTCGCACCCGTTCGTGATGACCTACCCGAAGAACGGCCACCCGACCGACACCCCGCGGCCGCAGGTCTTCGTCCAGAACCTGACCGGCTTCTCGCACGGTCCGGGCGACCCGATCGGTTCCGTTCAGGACAACCAGCTCTGGGGCGCTGACTGGGGCGTGCTCCGCTAGGAGACACCTCAGGCACCTTAGGGGTTCTGTAGTACGCAGCGACGCCGGCTCTCCCCGCTGGGGGAGGGTCGGCGTCGGCATGTTCCGGCGGTGAACCGGGTAGGACCGCTCCCGGAGAGCACCTTCCGTCGCAGATGGGAACCGGCGTGGGCCAGGACAGTGTGGGCCGGGATGGGCACCGGCACGCTCCTGCCACCTGTCCTCGCTGCGGTCGGCCTCTCCGGGAACCGACCGCGTGGTCCAGCGCCTGGCGCTGCGACTGGCACGGCGAGGTCCAGCCGCTGCTCCCCGCGTTCAGCCCGTCACGGGACGGCCTGGACGGATTGCTGCACATGTACAGGCCGGGAACCGCCGGCGTGCCGGTCTGGCTGCCCTGGCCGCTTCCGCTCGGGTGGCTGGTAGCCGGCTTCGCCGGGGCCGGCGACGAGCGCACCGGCGTGCGCGCCTGCGCGGTCGCCCTGGCGGGCCCGAACCCGCTCGGCGGCCCGGCCGACATGGTGGTCGTGGCCGAGGAACCCGGGATCGGCCTCGGCGCGGCGCTGGCGGGCCTGGACAGCGTGGACCCGGGCGCGGGCTTCGGCTCCGCCCCGCCGATCGCCACCGCCTCGTTCGGCAAGCATGACTTCCCGCTCTGGCAGGTGGATTCGCCGGGCCGCGCCGTGTTCGCCGGCGAGGTACAGGGCCGGTGGCTGTGGGTCGTGCTGTGGCCGGACACCGCGGGCACCCTGCTCGTGGAGCCCCTTGCCCTGCGTGATCTGCGAGATCCCGGCCAGGACCTGGACCTGCCCTTCGGGGCGGCCTCGCCGCGCCTGCCCGCCCGGTGATGCGGCCCCTTGAGGCTGCCCTGTGATGCGCGCTGACCTGCATGTGCACAGCAGTGCCTCGGACGGGAGCGACCCGCCCGCCGAGGTGATGCGCCGCGCCGCCCGGGTCGGCCTCGACGTGGTGGCGCTGACCGACCACGACACGGTGGCCGGCCACGCCGAGGCCCATGCCGCGGCTGGCCCCGTCACCTTGCTGCCCGGCATGGAGCTGTCCTGCCGGCTCGATGGTCGCTCCCTGCACATGCTGGCCTACCTCTTCGACGCGGATCAGCCCGAGCTGGCCGCCGAGCTCACCCGCATCCGCGACGACCGCGTGCTGCGCGCCCGGGCCATGGTGGACAAGCTCGCCGGGCTCGGCGTGGACGTCAGCTGGGAGCAGGTCGCGGCCATCGCGGGACAGGCCGTGGTCGGCCGGCCGCACATCGCCCGCGCGATGGCGGACAGCGGCGCCATCGCCTCCCCCCGGGAGGCGTTCACCCGCGACTGGATCGCCGACGGCGGCCGCGCCTACGTCGACCGGTACGCGCTCGACCCGGTCCGCGCCATCGGCCTGGTCCGGGCGGCGGGCGGCGTGACGGCGCTGGCCCACCCGCGGGCGGGCCGGGACACCTGGGTGACGAACGAGCAGATCACCAGGCTGGCCGCCGTCGGGCTGGCCGGCCTCGAGGTGTTCCATCCCGACCAGTCGGAGGCCGAACGGGCCCGGCTCATCGCCGTGGCACACGATCTCGCCCTGGTGACCACGGGCGGCAGCGACGACCACGGCAGCCTGACGGATTACCGCCTCGGCTGCGAGACCACCGGCGGGGAGGCCTACCAGGACCTGCTCTCCCGGGTGCCCGCGAACCCGGCCTGATCACCCTGACCTGACTCGTCCGTCGACTGTGGTAAGAAAGGTCGCGTGAGTACTCGGATCGACCAGTTTCCCGCGCCGGTGGCCGGGGGCCCGGACCCCGTCAACACCTGGCTCGTCGGCGACGACGAAGAGGTCATCGTCATCGATCCGGGCGCCGACGCCGCGGGCCTGCTCGACGCGGTGGGCGACCGGGAGGTGCTCGCGGTCATCTGCACCCACGGCCACGCCAGCCACGTCGCCGCCGCGTTCGAGGCGGCCGAACCGGACGAGGCGCCGGTGGCCCTGCACCCGGCGGACCGCTCGCTGTGGCGGGAGACCCATCCCGATGAGGACGCCGATATCGCGATGGAAGACGGCGGCGTCTTCGAGGTCGCCGACGTCCGGCTCGAGGTCATCCACGCGCCCGGTCACACCGCGGGTTCGGTGTGCCTGTACTGCGAGGACCTCGGCGCGGTGTTCACCGGGCACGTCCTGCTGGCCGAGGGGCCGGCGCCCCAGGACGGCGAGTTCCCCGACTTCGCCGGGCAGCTGAACGCGATCGGAGAGTACCTGCTCCCCCTGCCGGCGGACACCCGCGTCTTGCCTGGGCATGGCCCGGAGACCACGATCGCGACGGCGGAGAAGAAGTTCGACTCCTGGGTCGCGGGTCGGGGTTCCGGCCCGGTCCTCGGCGGCTAAGGCCCGGAGACCCCGATGGAGCAGCTGGGCTTCGAGGGAATGCCTCGGCGGCTCTACACCTGCACGCCGACCCGGCTGTCCAGCTGGCTGGACTGCCCGCGCCGGTACCGGATGAGCTACCTGGACCGGCCGTCGCCGCCCAAGGGCCCGCCGTGGGCGCACAACAGCGTCGGCGCCAGCGTGCACAACGCCCTGGCCGGCTGGTGGCGGCTGCCGCTGGCCCAGCGCACGGTAGCGGCCGCGGGGAACCTGGTGGACCGCGGCTGGATCAACGAGGGCTTCGCGGACGAGACCCAGTCGGTGCGCCAGCGCGAGCGCGCCATCGCCATGGTGGAGGGCTACGTCGCCGGATTGGACCCGGCCGACGAGCCGCTCGGCGTGGAGCGGACGGTCGCGACCCGCACGGACACGATCGCCGTCTCCGGCCGGATCGACCGCCTCGACTCGAGACCCGAGCTCGTCGTGGTCGACTACAAGACCGGACGGCACCTGCTGACCACGGACGACGCGCGCAGCTCGATGGCCCTGGCCTTGTACGCGCTGGCCACCGCGCGGGTCATGCGGCGGGACTGCCATCGGGTGGAGCTGCACCACCTGCCCACCGGCGAGGTCCTGGCCTGGTCGCACACCGCCGAATCGCTGGCCCGGCACCTGCGCCGGGCCGAGGCCATCGCCGAGGAGGCCGCCGCAGCCGACGAGCGGATGCGCGACGGCCTGCCCGCCGACGCCTACGACGACGTCTTCCCGCCCCGCCCCGGTCCATCCTGCGGCTGGTGCGACTACCGGCGGCACTGCCCCGAAGGCACCGAAGCCGCCCCCTCCCGCCGCCCCTGGGACGGCCTCCCCCCCGACTAACCCCCAGGTCAGCCTCCCGCCCCCTCCCACCCCGCCTCGCATCCCACCCGCACCGTATGCTCGTCAGCTCGAGTTGATCGCAAGCGCCTAGCGCTGGCCGGCCTGCTGCCAAACGCCCGTCGACGTGTCATGATGCCCGGTGGTCCCGCAGGACACATCAGAATCCTCGCCCGCGAGCGGGGGGCACCCTCGCCGGGTAGCTGGCCGGCTAGGCGGTACCGGCGACGGTGGCGGGATACGCGGGATACGTCTGCGCGGCCTCGGCCGCGTCCCAGAACTGGGTCAGCGCGCTGGCCGTGGTGGCAGGCGCCTCGACGGCGGGGGAGTGCACGGCCGCCGGGATGCACAGCCGACGAGCGCCAAGCCTGCGGGCCATGTTCTCCTGCGCGGCCGGGGACCAGGAGTTGTCGTTCTCGCCGTAGATGATCAGCATCGGTAGCCGGTCCAGGCGAGCCAGCTCCGCCGTCCGGTCCGGCGCGGCCAGCATGTGCGCGGCCATCAGGACCAGCCCGTCCGGGTCGTTGCTCCGCATCCGGCGGCCCAGGAACGCGACGATATCGGCGGGGACGCCGGCCGCGACGGCCTGCGGCTCCAGGTGTGAACGCCAGAGCTCGGCGATCCCGGCCCGGAGCGCTGCCGTGTCCGGTCGGCCCCCGTCCCCGACGCCGAGAGTGGCGAGCATCGCGCGCAGGTCCCGCGCGCGGGGGCCGGTCAGCGCGCCGGGACCGGAGCTCATCAGCGTGAACGAGGCGAACTCGGCGCCGGCCGCGGCCAGCACGGCCTCGCGGCCGATCAGCCCGCCATAGGAGTGCCCGACCAGGTGTCTCGCGCCGGTCGCGTGCATGATCGCGAGGATGTCGGCGCCGAGGGCGGCCGCGGCGTAGCCGCCCGGCTCGCTGGCGCCCGCCGTATCGAACTGGCCGCGCATGTCGATCGCGACCACGTGCCGGCTGTCGTCGGCCAGCAGGTCCAAGATGGCGAGGAAGTCTTCCTTGCTGCCGGTGTAGCCGGGGACGAGCAGGGCGGCGTCCCGCTCGCACACCCCGGACGCGGGCGCCGCCTCCAGGGCCGCGAACACGCCGCGGGCGGTGGGGATGCTAGTACGCCGAACCCTGTCAGGCAGCTCGAGGGAGGTGGGAGTGCTCACAGTGGCGAACCTTACCTCGCTACGTTGAACAGAACCTCTGCGTCAGCTCTGCGGAAATCCGGAAAACCTTGGTCAGGAGGCCTTGCGGCGGGTTTCCTCGGACTGATTTCCGCTCCGGGCGGACGTCCGCCGCCGACGGCGCAGCCGCGGAGCCTGCCCGGAACCCTCCTCTGAAGCCTGTCCGGCGGACTGCTCCGGAACGGTCTCGCCACGAGACTGTGCGCCGGATTCCGCCGCGCCGACGTCGCGGCCCGCCCGGGTCCGGCGCCGCCGCCGCCCGGCCGTGCTGCCTGCCTGGGCCGTCCCGTCGCCGGCGCTCTTCCGGTTCCGGCCACCGCGGCCACCAGAGCCACTGGAGCCACCAGAGCCCCGGCCCGCGGAGCCGCGCCGGGGCGAGCGGATCTTGCCGGTCTCGCCGATGTCCTCGACGGCCTCGGCCTCGAGCCCGGCCCGGTCCCGCATCGCGCGGGGGAGCGTCCCGGTCGCCTCGCGCGGGATGTCCAGTTCGGTGAACAGGTGCTCGGAGGTGGAGTAGGTCTCCACTGGCTCGGCCATGTCCAGGCCCAGCGCCGCGTTGATGAGCTTCCAGCGGTGCATGTCCCGCCAGTCGACGAACGTGACGGCGACGCCGGCCCGGCCGGCCCGGCCGGTGCGGCCGATCCGGTGCACGTAGGTCTTCTCGTCGTCCGGGCACTCGTAGTTCACCACGTGGGTGACGTCGTCCACGTCGAGCCCGCGGGCGGCGACCTCGGTGGCGGTGAGCACGTCCACCTTGCCGCTGCGGAACGCGCGCAGCGCCCGCTCCCGCTGGCCCTGGCCCAGGTCACCGTGCACGGTGGCTACCGCGAAGCCCCGGCTGGCCAGCGCGGTCGCGACCTGGTCGGCGGCCCGCTTGGTCTGGCAGAACACCATGGTCAGGCCGCGGTTCCTGGCCTGCAGGACCCGCGCCAGCACCTCGATCTTGTCCATCTGGTGGGCCCGGAACACGTGCTGCCGGGTGAGGGGAGCGGGCGCGGGCTCATCGTGACCCTCGGCCCGGATGTTGACCGGGCGCCGCATGTGGCGCCGGGCGAGCGTGACGACGTCGCCGGGCATGGTCGCGGAGAACAACATGGTCTGCCGCTGCTCCGGGATGAGCCGAATGATCCGCTCCACGTCCGGCAGGAAGCCGAGGTCGAGCATCTTGTCCGCCTCGTCGAGCACCAGCGCGCGGACCGCGCTCAGGTCCAGGTGGCGACGCTCGACGAGGTCGAGGAGCCGGCCTGGGGTACCGACGACGATGTCCACGCCGGCCGCCAGCGCGTCGATCTGGGGTTCGTAGGCCCGGCCGCCGTAGACGGTCAGCACGCGCACCCGCAGGTTCACCGCCGCGGTGCGCAGGTCGTCGGCGACCTGGACCGCCAGTTCCCTGGTGGGCACGACCACGAGGGCCTGCGGCAGGCGGCTCTGCCCGTGCTCTTCGATCAGCTGGAGCAGCGGGACGCCGAACGCCAGGGTCTTCCCGGTGCCGGTCCGCGCCTGCCCGATGATGTCCTGCCCGGCCAGCGCGAGCGGCAGGGTGAGTGCCTGAATGGGAAAGGTGGTGAACATGCCCGCGGCCTCCAGGCCCGAGCAGATCGCCTCGCCGATGTCGAAGTCGCGGAACGGGACCGCATGGGTCTCGTCCGTCAGACCCGGAAGAGCCGTCACGGACCCGGTCAACGTAGCCGGTTCCTGCGCCTCGTCCCCGCTAAAAGTTTGAGTTGTCAGGGGTTCCATCCTTCATCGTGGCCCTGCCCAGCGGTTCCGGGATCGAGCCGTCGTGTCTGCAGGCTGCCCGCGGTGTCCCGGCGCGACGCGACGAGCTGCAACCTTGTGGCCCGCACCGCGACGCCTGTCTGACGCGGCGGTGGCCAGGGAGCCCGCTACCGTCGTTCGGGACACTGCCGTTTACGCGGGATCCCCCCAGGGAAGCCGGGCATGAAGCCCCAGCCGTTAAGAGCAACGCGTAAACAGCAGCCGTATGAACAACACGACTTTTGGTTATGTCATTCCATTGACCAGTCATTACCTAGCATACCAGGAGTCGATTCGGCCCACCCGGCGGACCCGCCGGGACCGAATCAGACGATGTTGCCGAAGCCGACGCGGCGCGCCTCGGGTGCGCCGAATTCGACGTAGGCGATCTTGTCCGCGGGCACCAGGATCTTGCCGCCCTTGCTCATCGCGAGCGCGAAAAGGGAATGGCCATCGCCGGACAGCGCGCTGGCCAGCTGGCTCTCGATTTCATCCGCCGGGGTGTCGGTCTCGACCACGAGCTCGCGTGGCACCGACTGAATACCGATCTTGACTTCCATGGGGCTCCCCCCTCAGTGCTCGCTGCGGGGCCAGCCGCTGATGCCGCGCCAGGCCAGCCTGGCCACCAGCTGCTCGGCGGCCTCGCGCGGGATGTGATCCCGGGTGCTGAGCCAGTACCTGGCGGTGACCTGGGCCATGCCGACCAGGCCGACGCTGAGCAGGTGCGCCTCTTCGTCGGAGATCCCGGCATCCTCCCTGACCGCCCGGCTCACCATCTTGGCGCACTGGTGCTGGACCTCCTCGAGCCGCTCGCGCACGGCGGGCTCGTTGCTCAGGTCCGACTCGAACACCAGCCGGTAGGCCTGGCCCTTACCGCCCACGTACTCGAAGTACGCGCCGAACGTGGCGGCGACCCGCTGCTTGGGATCGGCGTTGGAGCGCAGCGCCCCGCCCACGGTCTCCAGCAGCGTGCCCACGCTCTCGTCGAGCAGGGCCAGGTAGAGCTCGAGCTTGCCGGGGAAATGCTGGTAGAGCACGGGCTTGCTGACGCCCGCGCGTTCGGCGATGTCATCCATCGCGGCGGCGTGGTACCCCTGGGATACGAACACCTCGAGCGCAGCATCCAGTAGCTGCCGTCGTCGTTCATGCCGCGGCAGCCTGCTGCTGCGTGGCCTGGTATCGGACGTTGCCGTCAAAATTCGGTCTCCGGGGTGGTCGCGCGCGGTCATTGTTCCGCGTCCGTCCCCATCCTAAGCTGTGGTCAGCGGTAGTCGTCATCGTCGAAGCCAACGGCGCGCTCTTGTTCCGCGGCGTCTGCCTCGTTCACGTCGAACGGGACCTCGCGCCGCGGGCTGGCCACCGCCTCGTCCGCGATCACTTCCTGGTGCTGCTCGATGGCGTCGCCCTCGGGCGTCTCGATGTCCAATTCGCTCAACGTTCCGGTCCCCTTTTCCTGCTGGTCGGTACGGGCCGTGCTGCCCCCGGTTCCCGCCAGTTCCCGGAGCGCTGTCTGCAAGGCTTCCCCGTAGGTGGGGAAGGCATGCACCACGTCGGCGAGGATCGCGACGGGAATCTTGGCCCTGATGGCGAGCGTAACCTCGCTCATCCAGCTGGCCGCGTCCGGCCCCACCGCGACCGCGCCGGCCAGCACCCCCGTCCCGGCGTCCGCGTAGAGCTCGAGGCGACCGAGATCGTCCTGCCCCAGGTACCCGCGGGCCGTGTCGCCCAGCCTGGCCCGGGCCGTGACCAGCCGGGGGCCCCCGCCCTGAGCCGCAGTCCCGTCCTGAGCCGCAGTGCCGCCCTGAGCCACGGGCGACGCCTCCGCGGCGGCGGCCGACGCCGCGGCAGCCTCCGCCGACGGCGCCCGCGCGATCCGGAGCATCCGCCGCGTCCTGCCCCCGTTGCCCGGCCCCTGGTCCGCTTCCGGCCCGCGGTCCGCTTCCGGCCCATGGTCCGCTGCCGGGCCGCGGTCCCCTTCCGCCCCGTGGTTCGCCTCCGGGCCGTTGCCGTCACCGTCGCCCGCGCCGGTGGTCTCCTCCGCCTCGCCCGGGATGGCGCCGACCCCGAACACCGACGGCGTGGTGAACACGCACCGCGGGATCGCGCTGTAGTCGGCCTCGCGGTGCCGGCCGAGGATGTTCGCCGCGACGACGTCGGCCTGGTAGTGGCTGGCGTGGGTGTGCGTGGTACCGGTGACGTCCCCGGCGGCCCAGACCCGCCCGCCGGTCCCGGCCACCTCGCACCGGGTGGTGGTGGGCAGCGCCATGCCCGGCGTGACCTCGAGCCCGAGGACGTCCAGGCCGAGCCCGCCGAGCCGCGGGCGCCGGCCCGACGCCAGCAGCAGCCGGGCCGCGTCGATCCTGGTGCCGTCCTCCAGCGCGAGCGTGAGCCCGTCGGCGGTGCGTTCCGCCTTGGTGGCGCGGGAGCCGAGCCGGATCTCCGCCCCGGCCCGGCGCAGCGCCGCCGCCAGGATCTCGCCGGCGAAGGCCGGCTCGCCCGGGAGCAGCCGCGGTTCCGCCTCCACCAGCGTCACCTGGGAGCCGAACGAGGCGTACATCTGCGTCAGCTCGCATCCGGCGGGCCCGCCGCCGAGCACGATGAGGCGCCGGGGCAGGTCAGGCGAGCTCAGGCTCTGCGCGGTGGTCCAGGCCGGGATGTCGGACAGGCCCTCGATCGGCGGCGCGACCGGCTCGCAGCCGGTGGCGATGACCAGGTCCGAGTAGGTCAGCGTCGTGGTCCCGCTGCCTGCGGCGGCGGGAACGCCCGGGGTGCGGGTCACCTCGACCGTGCCCGGGGCGGTGATCCGGCCGGTGCCGCGGATCACCTGCACGCCCGCGCGGTTCAGCCGCTGAGCGGCGGCCGAGTCGTCCAGGCCGCCGGTCACCTCGGCCCGCCGGGCCGCCGCGTCTTCCCAGGGTTCGCCGCGGCTCGCGGACAGCAGGAGCGAGTTCGACGGCAGGCAGGCGAGGTACGCGGACTCGCCGCCGATCAGCCCCGCCTCGACGAGCGCCACCGTCTTGCCGCCGCCGGCGACCTCGGTGGCGACGTGCACGCCGGCGGTGCCGCCGCCGAGCACGACCACATCGAATGCAGCCATATCTCTCCGTCCCCCTCGAACTTCGAGTCGCGCCAGGAACGGGACCGGCCCGGCCCAGGCATCCCTCATCATCGCAGCCGCGGCTAAGCTCGCTGGGAGAGTTAGGCGAAATCCACCCATGCTAGCCCTATGACCGCTCGAATGTATGCTCGATTTCGGGAATAGGGATAACACGGATGATCAGCGCGATGCCAACCGGGGTAGGTGACAACTATGCGCAGCATATGGGCCGGTGCGATCTCTTTCGGCCTGGTCGTGATCCCGGTGAAGCTCTACGCCGCGACGGAGCAGCGTGACATCACCTTCCGCCAGGTACACCGCAAGGACGGGGCCAGGATCCAGTTCCGCCGGGTGTGCACGCTCGACGGGGAGGAAGTCCCGTACTCCGACATCGCCAAGGGCTTCGAGTTGCCCACTGGCGACATGGTGGTGCTGACCGACGAGGACCTGGCCGACCTGCCGCTGGTGACCGCGCACCGGATCGAGGTGCTGCACTTCGCCCCGGCCGCCCAGGTCGAGCCCATCTACTCGAACAAGAGCTACTACACCGAGCCCGACCAGGCGGGCGCCCGGGCGTACGTGCTGTTCCGCGACGCCCTGGAGGCGTCGGGCAAGGTGGCCGTGGCCAAGGTGGCGCTGCGCCAGCGCGAGGCGCTGGCCGCGCTGCGGGTCAGGGAGGGGATCATCACGCTGGAGACCCTGCTGTGGCCCGACGAGGTGCGCAAGCCCGACTTCGCCTTCCTCGACGAGGACATCGAGGTCCGGTCGCAGGAGCTGAAGATGGCCGCCTCGCTCATCGACACGATGACCGAGGACTTCGAGCCCGATCAGTACAAGGACGCGTACCGCGAGGCGCTCGAGGCCGTCGTGCAGGCCAAGATCGAGGGAAACGACGTCGTCCGCCCGGATGGCCTGGACCTGCCCGAGGCCAAGAAGCAGCCCGCCGACCTGACCGAGATCCTGCGGGCCAGCGTGGCGGCGGCCAAGGGCGGCGGCCGCGGCAAGTCCGACGAGGACACCGAGGACACTAAGTCCAGCGCCAAGCCGAAGAGCCGCCGCAAGGCCAGCGCGTGACACCAGGATCCGAGCCGATCCCGCACTGGCCCGGCCGCCTGGTCAGTACCGGCGACCACGAGGTCTTCGTGCGCAGTGCCCCGTCCCCGGATACCAGCGCCGAACCCGCGCTGTTCGTGCACGGCCTGGAGGGTTCGAGCCGCAACTGGACCGACCTTATCGACCTGCTCCGCTCCCGGCTCGCCTGCGAGGCGATGGACCTGCCCGGGTTCGGCGACTCGCCGCCCCGCCCGGACGGCCGCTACTCGATCACCGCCCTGGCCCAGGCGGTCACCGCGCTCATACAACAGCAATCCGAACCGGTGCACCTAGTCGGCAACTCGCTGGGCGGCGCGGTCTGCGTCAAGGTGGCCGCCACCCGGCCCGAGCTGATCAGGACGCTCACGCTGATCTCCCCGGCGCTGCCCGACTCGCGGCCGCGGCTGGACCTGATCCGCTTCCCGGTGATGACCCTGCCCCGCCTCGGCACCCGCCTGGTGAAGCAGTACCAGGTGCTGCCGCCGGAACGCCGGGTGGCCGACGTCATCACCACCTGCTACGGCGACCCGGCGCTGTTCCAGCAGGCCAGATTCGCCACCGAGGTAGCCGAACTCACCCGCCGCGACGAGCTCGGCTACGCCGCGACCGCGCTGGTGGGCACCGTCCGCACGCTGACCGCCGAGTTCCTCCGCAAGGGCCGCCACTCGGCCTGGCGGGACGCGGCCCGGGTCACCGCGCCGACGCTGGTCATCTACGGCAGTCGCGACCGCCTGGTGGACGCGCGGATGGCAGGCCGGGCTGCGCACCAGTTCGCCGACGCCAGGGTGGTGGTGCTGCCCCGTACCGGGCATGTCGCGCACATGGAGCACCCCGACGCCGTGGCGGACGAGATCGGCGTCCTGCTGGGAATTCCCGGTGGCTTCCGCCGGTTGACGCAGGCACGGGCGGGGGAAGGGAATACCCAGCCCGTTCGGTACTAAAAAAACGATCTTTGGAGCAGACAGTGTCGTTGCCGCCGCTGGTCGAGCCAGCCGCCGAGCTGACGGTCGATGAGGTCAGGCGCTACTCGCGCCACCTGATCATCCCCGACGTCGGGATGACCGGGCAGAAGCGGCTCAAGAACGCCAAGGTCCTGGTCGTGGGGGCCGGCGGCCTCGGGTCTCCGGCGCTGCTGTACCTGGCCGCGGCCGGTGTCGGCACGCTGGGCATCGTCGACTTCGACGTGGTGGACGAGTCCAACCTGCAGCGCCAGATCATCCACGGCCAGTCCGACGTGGGCCGCCCTAAGGCCGAGTCGGCGCGGGACAGCATCCTCGAGATCAACCCGCTGGTAAACGTGGTCGTGCACGACGTCCGGCTGGACAACGACAACGTCATGGAGATCTTCTCCCAGTACGACCTGATCGTGGACGGCACGGACAACTTCGCCACCAGGTACATGGTCAACGACGCGTGCGTGCTGCTCGGCAAGCCGTACGTGTGGGGCTCGATCTACCGGTTCGACGGGCAGGCCAGCGTGTTCTGGGCCGAGTACGGCCCGTGCTACCGCTGCCTGTACCCCGAGCCGCCGCCGCCCGGCATGGTCCCGTCCTGCGCCGAGGGCGGCGTGCTCGGCGTGCTCTGCGCCTCGATCGGGTCGATCCAGGTCAACGAGGCGATCAAGCTGCTCACCGGGATCGGCGAGCCGCTGGCCGGCCGGCTGATGATCTACGACGCGCTCGAGATGACCTACCGCACGGTCAAGGTGCGCAAGGACCCGGAGTGCGCGGTCTGCGGCAAGAACCCGACGATCACCGAGCTGATCGACTACGACGCGTTCTGCGGAGCGGTCTCGGAGGAGGCCGCCGAGGCCGCCATGGGCTCCACGATCAGCGCCAAGGACCTCGCGGCCATGATCGACGCGGGCGACAACATCTTCCTCGTCGACGTCCGCGAGCCGAACGAGTACGAGATCGTCTCCATCCCCGGCGCGACGCTGATCCCCAAGGGCGAGTTCCTGTCCGGGGCCGCGCTGGAGCAGCTGCCGCAGGATAAGCGGATCGTGCTGCACTGCAAGAGCGGCGCCCGTTCGGCTGAGGCGCTGGCGATCGTCAAGAACGCCGGTTTCAGCGACGCGGTGCACGTCGGTGGCGGGGTGCTGGCCTGGATCAACCAGGTCGACCCG
>DAIOWL010000050.1:0-15685 GCA_036758545.1 Streptosporangiaceae bacterium
AATCACGAGGCCTGTACATGCTGTGGCAGCTGATGCGGGCACCCTCCACAGAACGGCCCAGATTATGAGGGTCGGCCCGCTGCCGGACGCCATGAAACTGGACATTCACGGCGTTGGAACGCACTGGAACGGGGGTTTCATGCGTTCCAGCTGGCCTGGGGACGCGACACTGGTCACGGCAATGGGCTGGGATCGCACGGGCACCGGGAATAACGGCAGGGTGCGGGCCGGTCCCGATGCTCTTAGGGGGTGACGCCGGAGAGGTTGAGGCCGACGACGCCGGCCAGGATCAGGCTGATGGACACCAGCTTGATCGTGGACACCGTGTCGCCGAGGAAGGCCATGCCGACCACCGCGGTGCCCGCGGCGCCGATGCCGGTCCATACCGCGTAGGCGGCCCCCACTTCGAGATGACGCAACGCCATCGTCAGCAGGGCGAAGCTCAGCAGGGCGCAGGCCGCGAAGATGGCCGTCGGCCAGAGCCTCGTCATCCCGTGACTCATCTTCAGTGCCACCGCGAAACCGGTCTCGAACAGGCCGGCTACGACGAGCGTCAGCCATGCCATCGTGTCTCCTCCCTCATCATGACTCCATTTCTACGGAGCGGACGAGGAAACCCGGTGTGACGAGGATGGAGCCCGGATGGAGGGTCGGCCGGCTAGGCGAGATGGCTAGCCAGGAAGGCCAGCGACCGGGGTTCCTGCGCGGCGAAGAACGAGCCGTCGTGACAGCCGGGACCGAAGACGGCCACGGCCCCGGCGGGCAGGGCGCGGGCAAGTGCCCGGACGCCCGGGTAGAAGGGATCGCCGTAGGCCGACGCGATCCGGACCGGACGGCGGCCGAGAGCGGCGGCGTGCGCGATCACGTCGCCGGCGGCGAAGGCCGCGGCCGAGGCGAAGGCGCCCGCGTTCGCCTGCCTGGCCTGCGGATAGCTGGTCCAGACGGCCGGGCTGACCGCGGCCACGGCGGCGAACAGGCGCGGGTACCTCTCGGCCAGCATCAGCGCCCCGAAGCCGCCCATCGAGGTTCCCATCACCGCGATGCGCCGGGGCGGCCGGCCCAGACCGAGGCGCTGGCAGCGCGGGATCAGTTCACCGATCACCATCGCCATCGGGTCGTCGCCGGGGTGCGGGTTCCAGTAGCCGTCGCCGCCGTCCACCGTGACCATCGCCATCGGGGCCAGCGGCCGGCCGCCGGGTCTCAGGGCCACGGCCTGGGCGGGTGACATCCCGGTCAGCGCGTGGGCGTGGTTACCGCCGTAGGCGTGCAGCATGACCACCAGCGGCAGTTCATCCCCCGGACGGTGGCCCGGCGGGTAGGCGATCGTGTACCCGACGGTCCGGCGGCGGGCCGCGGAGTAGAAGGTGCCGTCGGCCGACGGGCCCAGCGGCGAGAAGGCAAGCGGCGGTGCGGGCACCGAGCAGGCGCCGTCGAACTCCTGCAGCAGGGTCCGGCCCGGCAGCACGCCGCGGGAGACCAGTTCGGTGCCGCCGGCCGCAGCGCAGGCCAGGACCGCGACCGGGGCGAGGCCCAGGGTCAGCACGCGCCGACGGGACCAGCGAGAACCCGGCCCGTTCGGGGTCATGCCGGGCATCGCCGGGACAGCCGGGCGGCTTGGCACGCGACCCCGAGGGCCAGGGCCATGACCGCGAGCCCGGCGACGTCGATCGCGCCGGGGCGGAACGGGCTTCCCGGTGGCGTCGTCCGGGCGGCCAGCCAGGCGCAGCCCGCACCGAGGAAGACGGCCATCGTGACGCAGGCCGCGATGCCGAGCCTGCCCTCGAAGCGCAGCAGGGCCGGCGAGAGCTCAGCCCGGCGGACCGCGGTAGCCGCGCCGGCCACCAGACTGGCGAGCGCGATCGGGCTGAGGGCCATCCAGGTGAGTTCGGCCGCCGGGAAGGCGGCCAGCGCGGCGGGGTGCGCCCAGAACGAGGAGACGGACAGCGTACATGCCCAGCAGAACGCGGCCACTCCGCCGGGCACCAGGCCGGTCCGCGCCCACGGATGACCGCCGGTGCCCGGCCAGCCGTTCCCGAAGTGCCTGCCACCGACGACCATGATCACCAGACCGGCGAGGAACAGCGCGGACGGGACGGCCAGGCTGCGGGCCCGGTCGGCAGCGAGCCGAGTCGCCACGGTCCACGCCACCGGCAGCGCGGCGAGCAGCGTCAGCAGGGCGAGGACCAGGACCGTTCCGGTCATCACGAACGTGGCCACGACGGTGCCCGCGGTGGCCGGTGCGGACCACTGCCAGCCGATGACGAGCTGAGACCAGATGGCGCCGCCGACACCGAGGAAGACGGCCGCGCAGCAGGCGAGCGAGGCGAGGCCGGCCCGGGCCTGCGCGCGGGCCAACTCCGGGACCTGCGGCGCGCAGCCGCACAGCCCGGCGTCGGCGAGCCTGGCGACGAAGCCGCCCCTGATCACGTCCGCCGTCCGCGCCGCCGACCTCGGCCGCTCGGCAAGGTCGGCGAGCAGCAACTCGGTGAACTCCTCGCCGTAACGGGCCCGCCAGGCCCGCGGGTACCAGCGGAGCAGGCCCGCGGCCCGCTCCCGCGGCCCGCTCACGCCGAGCCCCTCGCACCGAGCCCTCACGCCGGGCCCCAGCCCTGAGCCAGGCGGCGCAGCCCGACATCGGCGACGCGGCGCTGCGCGTCTAGCTGGGCCCGCAGGGTAGCCGCGCCGACCTCGGTGAGCCGGTAGGGGCGGCGGCGGTCGTCGCTCTCCACCGGCTCGATCAGGCCCCGGGCCTGGAGCCGGGCCAGCGCCTCGTACAGCGTGCCCGGCGCCACCCGGACGCCGGCGAAGGACTCGATGTCCTTGGTGAGGGCGTAGCCGTGCTTGGTCCCGTCGGCCAGGCTGGCCAGGATGAGCGTGGCCGGCCCGGCGTAGCGGCCGAACCCGTCGAGCGCCTTGTCAGTTGCCACAGGCACCACTCTACATCGGCGGCCGATCTATCGGCAACCGATACAGAGAGCCAGGCGGGTTCATGGTGCTACGGCGGGCGGGGGGTGCGCGGCGCGGCCGAGGGGCGGTTCCCGTTCACTCCTGGCAGGTTCGCAGAAAAGTTCTGGGAGCGTGTCGAATCCTCGTCCCGCCGTTCGAGGCGTAGGCAGAGGGCAGATCGAGACGACGGTCCGCCCCGAACCGAAGGGACGAGCCGTCATGACCACCCAGACCGCCGTCGGCGGACCCAGCCGGACCTGCACCCCCGCCCAGCGCGTCACCCGGTCGCTGCTCGGTTACGGGGTCCTGGCCGGTACCGTCTTCGAAGCCTCGATCCTGATCCAGGGGCTGACCAGGCACGGCTTCCGGCTCGCGCACCACGACGCGAGCCTGCTCAGCAACGGCCCGCTGGGCTGGATCCAGATCGCCACCTTCCTGGTGTCCGGCGCGATGACGATCGCGTGCGCCGTCGGGATGCGGCGCGCGATGGCCGGCCGGGCGGGCGGAACCTGGGGGCCGCGGCTGATCGCGATCTACGGCGCCGGGCTGATGGCCGCCGGCCTGCTGCGCGCCGACCCGGCCTACGGTTTCGGCCCGGGGGCGCCCGCGGGCAAGGCGGTGCACATCAGCTGGCACGCGGCCGGGCACCTGGTCTCGGCGAGCATCGGGTTCACCGCCCTGATCGTGGCGTGCTTCGTCATCGCCCGCTACTTCAGCCGGGAGCGGCGCCGTGGCCTGGCCATCTACTCGCGCGCCAGCGGCCTGGCCTTCCTGGCCGCGTTCGCGGGCGTCACCACCGGATCGGATTCCAGCGCCATCGTGCTGCCGTTCTACGCCGGCGTGCTCATCGCCTGGATCTGGATCGCGGTGACCTCCGTCTACCTCTACCGCCGCGCCGGCGCCGAACTTACTGGCACCGGGACCGACCCGGCCGGCCATTGACATCCACCCGGGTATACAGCGGAAATACAACGAGAACAGGAGAAAGAAATGCGTTACATGATGCTGCTGTCCGGCACCAACCCGGCCACCCCGCCGCCGCCCGAGCTGTTCGAGGCGATCATGAAGCTGGGCGGGGAGGCGACCCAGGCGGGCGTGATGCTCGACACCGCCGGGCTGCTGCCCAGCACGGCCGGGGCCCGGGTCAGCCTGACCGACGGCAAGGTGACGGTGACCGACGGCCCCTTCACCGAATCCAAGGAACTCATCAGCTACGCGCTGTACGAGGTCAGGTCGAAGGAGGAGGCCGTCGAGTGGGCCTCCCGCTTCATCAAGCTGCACCGTGACCACTGGGCGGGCTGGACCGGCTCGACCGACATCCTCCAGGTGATGGGCCCCGAAGGGCCCGCTGGACCATGACCGAACCTGGCCACGAGGCCACCAGGTCCGCGATCGAGGCGGTGTGGCGGATCGAATCGCCCCGCCTGATCGCGGGCCTGGCCAGGATCACCGGGGACGTCGGCGCGGCCGAGGAACTGGCGCAGGACGCCCTGGTGATCGCGCTCGAGCAGTGGCCGGTCCAGGGCGTGCCCGACGGACCGGGCGCGTGGCTGATGGCCACGGCCAAGCACCGGGCGATCGACATGATCCGCCGGCGAGCCAGCTACGAGCGGAAACTGCAGGAAATCGGCCGCGACGCGGCGTTGCGGCCGGAGTACTCCGGGGAGCCTGACGTGGACGCGATGGATGATCACATCGGCGACGACCTGCTGCGGCTGATCTTTATCTCCTGCCATCCGGTGCTATCGCCCGAGGCGCGTGCCGCCCTCACCCTGCGGCTGCTCGGCGGGCTGACCACCGCCGAGATCGGCCGGGCCTTCCTGGTCCCCGAGGCCACCATCGCCCAGCGCATCGTGCGGGCCAAGCGCACCCTGACCGCCCGGCGGGTGCCGTTCGAGCTCCCGTCGCGGGCCGAGATCCCGGACCGCCTGACCTCGGTCCTCGAGGTCATCTACCTGATGTTCAACGAGGGCTACGCGGCCACGGCCGGCGAGGACTGGATGCGGCCGCCGCTGTGCGCCGAGGCGATGCGGCTCGGCCGGGTCCTGGCCGGGCTGATGACCCGCGAGGCCGAGGCGCACGGGCTGGTCGCGCTGATGGAACTGCAGGCCTCGCGGGTGGGCGCCCGCACCGACCCGGCGGGCGAGCCGGTGCTGCTCGCCGACCAGGACCGGCGGCGGTGGGACCGGCTGCTCATCCGGCACGGACTGCACGCCCTGGTCCAGGCCAGGTCGCTCGGCGGGCCGCCGGGCCCGTACGAGGTGCAGGCCGAGATCGCCGCCTGCCACGCGCAGGCCCACTCGGTGCAGGCGACCGACTGGGAGCGCGTCGCCGCGCTGTACGTGGTGCTCGGCCACCTGACGCCGTCGCCGGTCGTCGAGCTGAACCGCGCGGTCGCCGCCGGCATGGCGTACGGCCCGGCCCGGGGCCTCGAGATCGCGGACAAGCTGGTTGCCCACCCGGCCCTGGCGTCCTACGCTCACCTGCCCGCGGTCCGCGGCGACCTGCTGGCCAAGCTGGGCCGGCTGGAAGAAGCCCGGGAGGAGTTCGGCCGTGCCGCCGCGCTCACCGGTAACGAGCGCGAGCGGGCGCTGTTCCGCGCCCGCGCCGACGCCTGCATGACCGCCGTTTCCGGCTCGGGCTGAGCCGGCGCTGCGTCTCCACACCGTCTCCACGTCGGGGGCACTGCCTGAAAACGCGGGCCTGCGTGCTGACGGGGTGTTGACGGGCAGGGTCTTACGCGGCGTGCGTACGGGGAAGGAGGCACCTGGGTTGGTCAGCCATCTGCTGCAGTCGATCTCGCCCGGGGCGATCACCGGGGACTCGATCGGCTTCCTCATCGGACTCAGGTTCGGCAGCACGGTGTTCGACCGGCTGGGCCGCAGGTTCCTGCGGCACTTCGGCCCGGGACACGTGGCGCTGGCCGAACGCGTCTTCACCCCGCATGGCGTCTGGGCCGTGTTCTTCGGCCGGTTCATCGCGCTGCTGCGGATCTTCGCCGGGCCGCTGGCCGGGTCGCTGCGCATGCCGTACTTCAGGTTCCTGGCCGCCAACGTCTGCGGCGGGATCCTCTGGGCCACCGGGATCACGTTCCTGATCTGGTTCCTGGGTGCGGCCGCCGAGAAGTGGATGTCCCGGGCGTCCTGGATCGCGCTGGTCGCGGCGACCCTGGTCGGCGTGCTGGTCACGCTGCTGATCCGGCGGAAGACCAGGGCGCTCGTGCGCCAGGCCGAAGCCGAGGCGGAAGCCGAGGCCGAGGCGGAAGCAGGGGGGCTGAGTCAAACCAGGGGTTGAGACGGAGACGGTGCGGTACTAAACCGTGCGCTGATGACCCTCCGATGCCGGCGCGCTTAGCGTTCGTCGCAGTGCGATCACTGTGGGCGACCGGTGAGGGAGGTCTCCGTCTATGGACTGGATCATCGGTTCGGGCCTCAGGTTCGGGCGGCTGGTGGTGGCGCTGGCCATCGGGCTGACGGTCATCGGGATCGCCCAATTGCGGTCCGCGCCCGTCGACGTCTACCCGGAGTTCATGCCGCCTTCGGTGGAGATCCAGACCGAGGCATTGGGCCTGTCGGCCGCCGAGGTGGAGCAGCTGATCACGTTGGGCCTCGAGCAGGACCTGCTCAACGGCGTGCCCTGGCTGGACCGCATCCACTCGTCGTCGATGCCCGGCCTGTCCGTGATCGACCTGACGTTCCAGCCCGGCACCGACCTGTACGCCGCGCGGCAGCAGGTCCAGGAGCGGATGACCCAGGCGCACGCGCTGCCCAACGTGGGCAGCCCGCCGATCATGATCCAGCCGACGGCCGCGACGGGCCGGGTCGCCATGATCAGGCTGTCGTCCTCGTCGGTGTCCCCGATCGACATGTCGGTGCTGGCGCGGTGGAAGATCAAGCCGCGGCTGATGGGCGTGCCCGGCGTCGCGAACGTGGCCATCTACGGCCAGCGGGACCGGCAGCTCCAGGTCCAGGTGGACCCGAAGAAGCTGCGGGCCGAGCACGTGACGCTCACCCAGCTCATCGAGACCGCGGGCAACGCGCTGTGGGTCTCGCCGCTGACCTTCGTGGAGGCGTCGACGCCGGGTACCGGCGGCTTCTTCGAGTCGGCCAACCAGCGCCTGTCCGTCCAGCACATCTCCCCGATATCGACCCCGCGGCAGCTGGCCGCCGTGCCGGTCCAGGACTCCGGCAAGCTCCGGCTGGGCGACGTGGCCAACGTGATCGAGGACCACCAGCCGCTGATCGGCGACGCGGTCTCGAACGGGCATCCCAGCCTGTTCCTCGTCATCGAGAAGTTCCCCGGCGCGGACACGCTGAAGGTCACCAGGGACGTCGAGGCCGCGATGGCGGACATGGCCCCCGGCCTGAAGGGCATCGCCATCGACACCCAGGGGTACCGCCCGGCGAGCTTCATCGAGGCCGCGCTGCGGAACGCCGGCTGGGCCGCGCTGATCGGCTTCATGCTGCTGATCGCGTTGCTGCTCGCCATGTTCGGCTCGTGGCGGCCGGCCCTGATCGGCGCGATCGTGCTGCCGGTCTCGCTCACTATGGCCGCTTACGTGCTGTACCTGCAGGGCACCACGTTCACCACGATCACGCTGCTCGGGCTGGCCGCGGCCGTCTGCATCGTGGTCGACGACGTGATCACCGACATCAACACGGCCCGCGGCATCACGGCCGAAGGCGCCGAAGGGGAGGCGCCGGTCAGGGCGGCGTTCTCGGCCGTGCGCGGGCCGCTGGTGTTCGCCACCCTGGCCCTGCTGCTCGGTACCGTGCCGTTCCTGTTCCTGGGTTCGGTGGTGACCGCGTTCAGCCGTCCGCTGGTGCTCGCCTTCGCGCTCGCCGTGCTCGCCTCGATGGTCGTGTCGTTCCTGCTGACGCCGACGCTGGGCGTGCTGCTGCTGCGTGGCCCCCATGGGCAGGGAGCGCGCAGGCCGGCCCCGCTGGTCCGGGGGACGCGGCGGATCTTCGACCGCGGGTTCTCCGCGATCGCGCGGCCGGGCCGCGCGTGGGCGCTGGCCGGCGTGCTGGTGCTCGCGCTCCTCGCGATCATCCCGCAGACTTCTCCGAACAGCTCCTTGCTCCCGGCGCTGCAGGACCGCAACCTGCTGCTGCACGTCGAGGCGGCCCCGGGTACCTCGCTGATCGAGATGGACCGCATCACCGCGACGGCCGGAAACGAGCTGCAGACCCTGCCCGGGGTCAAGAGCGTCGGCACGCACGTCGGGCGGGCGATCGGTTCCGACCAGCTCACCAACGTCAACTCCGCCGAGGTCTGGATCACGCTCGACGACCGGGCCGACTACGCCAGGACCAAGGCGGCGATCACCACGGTGATGCACGGCTATCCGGGCCTGCGGACCGACCTGGTCACCTACCCCGGCGACCGCGTGGGCCAGGTTACGGCCGACCAGCGCGACGACCTCCTCGTTCGCGTCTACGGCGCCGACCTGAACGTGCTCCAGCAGAAGGCGGGCGACGTAAGGGCCATGCTGACCCGGGTGTCCGGCGTGGCGAATCCGGTGGTGCGCCCGATACCGCAACAGCCGACGGTGGCCGTCAAGGTCAACCTCGCGGCCGCACAGAAGTACGGCCTGAGGCCCGGCGACATCCGCAGGGACGCGACCACGCTCACCTCGGGCCTGATCGTGGGCAACCTCTACGAGCAGTCGAAGATCTTCGACGTGGTGATCTGGGGCGCGCCCCAGACGCGCAGCAACCTGACCGAGCTCGGGAACATGCTGATCGACACGCCGGGCGGCGGCCAGGTGGCCCTCAAGGACGTCGCCAGCCTCACCGTCCGCGCGGAGCCGGCCGCCATCGTCCACGACGACGTGCTGCGCAGCGTGGAGGTGGCCGCCCGGGTCACCGGCGACCCGTCCGAGGTGGCTGCGGCCGTACGCGCCCAGATCGCGCGGATGCCGATGCCGTACGAGTACCACGCGGAGGTGTTCGGCAGCGCCACGATCCGGAGCTCCGACGCGAACCGCGCGCTCGCCTATGGCGCGGTCGCGCTGGTCGGCATCTTCCTGCTGCTGCAGGCGGCCGTGGCTAGCTGGCGGCGCGCCGGGCTGATGCTGGCCTCGCTGCCGCTGTCCGCCGTCGGCGGAGTGCTCACCGCGCCGCTGGCGGGCGGGATCTCCAACATCGCGTCGCTCACGGGACTGTTCGCCGTCATGGCGCTCGCGCTCCGCGCCTGCGTCCTGCTCGGCCGCCGCATCGACTCCGGGGTGGAAGCAGCCCGCGAGCGCACGGTGGCGGTCCTGCAGACGGCGCTGGCCACGGCGGCCGTCATGGCGCCGGCCGCGTTCATGAGCTCCGGCCCGGGCCTGGAGCTCCTGCACCCCCTGGCCGTGACGATGCTCGGCGGACTGGTGACCCTGCTCCTCGTTCAGGGGCTCCTGCTGCCCGCGCTGCTGCTGCCTGGCCCGGACCGCATCGCGGTGGGTCAGGGTGGCAGCCGCCCGATACCCGAGCCTGCCGGGCGCCGGTACCGCGTCCGGGTCAGGCGGACCACCCACACGGAACGACCGTAAGGGAGCCCCGATGTCACCGAAGCACCTGTCCGTGGCCGGGCTGGTCATCGGCGCCGCGGCGATCCTGGCCGGCTGCGCCGCCGCCACCCCGGCCGAGACACCGCCGGCCCTGATCAAGCCGGTGGCCGGCTCGCAGATCCCGCAGCTCCAGCTCACGGAGCGCGCGGTCCAGCGGCTGGGCATCGTAACCCAGCCCGTTCGGCCGACGAGGGCGGCGGGTCAGCCGGCCCACGAGGTCATCCCTTATTCGGCCGTGGTCTATGACCACGACGGCTCGACCTGGACCTACGTGAACACCGCGGCCAGAACCTACGAGCGCGAGCCGATCACGGTCACCGACATCGACGGCCAGGTCGCGCTGCTGTCCGCCGGGCCCGCCGCCGGCACGCCGGTGGTGACGGTGGGCGCGGAGGAGCTGCTAGGCACCGAGTACAACATCAGCGGGGAAGAATGAGCGGAGCCGAGCCTCGGGCGGCAGAGCGACCGACGCTGATGCGGGCGGTCATCAGCTCGAGCCTGAAGTTCCGGTACCTGGTCGTCGCGGCCGCCGTCGGCCTGATGATCCTGGGCATCACCTCGCTGCCGAAGATGCACGTCGACGTCTTCCCTGAGTTCGCCCCGCCCCGGGTGGTCATCCAGACCGCCTGCGTGGGCCTGTCCACTTCCGACGTCGAGCAGCTCGTCACCGTGCCGCTCGAGGCCGGTCTCAACGGCATCCAGGGCCTGGATGACATGCGGTCCAAGTCCGTTCCGCAGCTGTCCTCGATCGAGCTGCTGTTCAAGCCGGGCACGGACCTGCTCCGGGCGCGCCAGCTGGTGCAGGAGCGCATCGCGACGGTCTCCCCCAGCCTGCCCACCTGGGCGGCACCGCCGGTGATGCTGGCGCCGGTCTCGGCTACCGGCCGGGCCATGCAGATCGGCATGACGTCGAAGGGCCACTCGCTCATCGAGATGTCGATGACGGCCTACTGGACGATCCGAGCCCGGCTGCTGCGCGTGCCGGGGGTGGCCAACGTGGCCATCTGGAACGAGCGGCTCAAGCTCATGACGGTCCAGGCGGAACCGTCCAAGATGGCGGCGCGGCAGGTCTCGCTGGAGAAGGTGATGGAAGCCACGGCCGACGCGGTGGACTCCGGCCTGCTCAAGTTCTCCACCGGCGCGGTCATCGGCACCGGGGGCACCATCGAGACCCCGAACCAGCGGATCGGCATACGCAACGTGCTGCCCATCATCACGCCGGCCGACCTGGCCAAGGTGCCCGTCACCGGCTCGGCGCGGCTGGGGGACGTAGCCCGGGTGGCAGAGGATCACCAGCCGCTGATCGGCGACGCAATCATCGACGGCCAGCCGGGGTTGCTGCTCGTGGTGGAGAAGCTGCCCTGGGCGAACAGCTTGCAGATGACGGCGGGGGTCGAGGACGCAATCCGGCAGCTCGAGCCGGGGCTGCCCGGGATCACGTTCGACACCAAGGTGTTCCAGCAGGCCAACTTCGTCAAGCTCGCGATCGCCAACCTGACCCAGGCGCTGGTGATCGGGTTCATCCTGGTGGTGGTCATCCTGGCGCTCTTCCTCTTCGAGTGGCGGATGGCGCTGATCAGCCTGCTCACCATCCCGATCTCGCTGGTGGCAACGCTGCTGGTGCTCTACTGGCTCGGCGCCACCATCAACACGATGACGCTGGCCGGCCTGGTGATCGCGCTGGGCGCGGTGGTGGATGACGCGATCATCGACGTGGAGAACATCACCAGACGGCTGCGAGAAGAACGCCGGAGAAATGGCGCAGAGCCCGGGGGCGGCCGGTCCACCAGCTCGGTGATCCTCAGCGCCTGCCTCGAGGTGCGCAGCCCGATCGTCTACGCCACGCTCATCATCGTCGCGGCGTCGGTGCCCGTCTTCCTGCTGGCCGGGCTGACCGGGGCGTTCTTCCGGCCGCTCGCGCTGTCTTACACGCTCGCGATCGCCGCCTCGATGGCGGTCGCGCTCACCGTCACCCCGGCGCTGGCCCTGCTGATGCTGCGTGGCGCGCGGATCGAGCGCCGTAAGTCGCCGCTGGTGGGCTGGCTGCAGAAGGGCTACACCGCGGGACTCCGCCGGATCATCGTCCGGCCGGTCGCGGCGTACGCCACGGTCGTCGCGCTGACCATCCTCGGCGTCGCGGTGTACCCGCAGCTCGGCCAGTCGCTGTTCCCCGCCTTCCAAGAGCATGACTTCCTCATCCACTGGGTCTCGCCACCCGGCACGTCGGCCGCCGAGATGGAGCGGTCCACCACCAGGATCAGCAAGGAGCTGCTCGCCATCCCCGGCGTGCAGAGCGCCGGCGCGCATATCGGCCAGGCCCTGCTCGGCGAGGAGGTCGCCGGGGTCAACCTCGGGGAGATCTGGGTCAGCCTGGCGCCGAACGCGAACTACACCGCGGCCCTGAACCGCATCCACGCCGTCGCCAACGGATACCCCGGCCTGTTCCGGGAGGTCCAGACCTACCTGGACGAGCGGATCGAGGAGGTGCTCACCGGCGGCAAGGAGCCCATCGTGGTGCGCGTCTACGGCGAGGACCTGAAGACGCTGCGGGCCAAATCCGACCAGATCCTGGGCCTGGTGAAGTCCGTGCCCGGCGTGATCGACGCGCACCGCGACATCTCCTCGGACGTCCCGCAGGCGGACGTGACCGTCAACCTGGCCAAGGCGGAGAAGTACGGCCTCAAGCCGGGCGATGTCCGCCGGGACGCGGCCACGCTGGTGGCCGGCGAGGAGGTCGGGGACATCTTCCGGGCCGGGAAGGCCTATGACGTAGTGGTCTGGAGCCCGGAGCGGACCAGGCACAGCTTCGCCGACATCGAGAACCTGCCGATCGACCTGCCGTCCGGCGGCCACATCAGGCTGGGTGAGGTCGCCACGGTCGCGCTGCAACCGAACCCCAACGCCATCGACCGGCAGGGTGACTCCAGGTACCTCGACGTGGGGGCGGCCGTGGAGGGCCGTGACCTCGGCTCGGTGGTCAACGAGATCAGGCAGAAGCTGGGACCGGTGCAACTGGCCCGCGGGTACCACGTGGAGCTGTTGGGTGAGTACCAGGAGCGGCAGGCGGCGCAGAGCCGGCTGCTCGAGTCGGCAATCATCGCCGGGCTGCTCATCCTGCTGCTGCTCCAGGCCTCGTTCCGCAACTGGCGGCTCGCCATCTTGCTGTTCCTGACGTTGCCGATGGCGCTGGTCGGCGGCGTGCTGGCCGCCTGGATAGCCGGCGGGATCATCTCGCTGGGCTCGCTGGTCGGGTTCTTCACCGTGTTCGGCATCGCCGCCAGGAACGGGATCCTGCTGATCAACCACTGCCAGCATCTGGAGGAGCAGGAGGGGATGGCGTTCGGCCGTGAGCTCGTGCTCCGCGGCGCCCGGGAGCGGCTGGCCCCGATCCTGATGACGTCGCTGGCCACCGGGCTGGCCTTGGTCCCGCTGGTCGTGCTGGGCACCCGCCCGGGGCACGAGATCGAGCACCCGCTGGCCGTGGTCATCCTCGGCGGGCTCTTTACGTCCACGCTGCTCAGCCTGTTCGTGCTGCCGTCGCTGTACCTGCGGTTCGGCCACCGGCGGCCGCGGGCGGCGCTACATACTGCGGAAACGGAAGGGAACATGTGATGTTCGCCAGGTCGCGTTGGCTTGTTTCTGCTGGAGCGCTGGGTTCGGTCTGCGCTCTGCTGGCCGGATGCGGTTCGACCGGGTCGGGGACGGCCGGGGGGGCGAGTCCGGCGGCGGCCCGGTCGGCGGGGGCCAGCCCCTCGTCCGGGGCGGGCCAGCCGGCCGGGGGCAGCCCGTCCGGGACGGTGGCAAGTCCGTCAGCGGGGCCCGACAAGTTCACGGCGCCGCTCATGGTCAGCAACCCGATGTTCCCGCTCGCGGTCGGCACCCAGTTCACCTATCGGGGCAAGATCGTGGAAGGCGGGGAGAGCAAGCCGCACAGCGTCACTTTCACCGTCACCGACCTGTCCAAGATGGTCGACGGGGTCCAGACCGTGGTGGCCTGGGACCGGGACTTCCTCGAGGGCGAGTTGCAGGAGCAGGAGCTCGCCTTCTTCGCCCAGGATGACCAGGGCAACGTGTGGAACTTCGGCGAGTACCCCGAGGAGTACGACGGCGGCACGTTCACCGGGGCGCCGAGCACCTGGATCAGGGGCGTGGACGGCGCCTACGGCGGCATCCACATGCTGAACCAGCCCCGGACCGGGATGAAGTACCGGGAAGGCCTGGTCCCGGCGATCGAGTTCGACGACGTCTCCGCGGTCACCCGCACCGGCCAGCAGACCTGCCTGGCGGGCACGTGCTACAAGCAGGTTCTCGTGGTCGACGAGACCAGCCCCAACGACCCCACCAGCGGCCATCAGATCAAGTACTACTCGCCGCCGACCGGGCTGATCCAGGTCGGCGCGCGCGGCGGGGACTCCCAGGAGTTCCTCACGCTGACCACGGTAAGGCACCTCGGCCAGGCCGAGATGGCGAAGATACGCACTGAGGTAAAGGCCATGGACCAGCGCGCCTACAAGATCAAGGTGTACCGCACGACCCAGCCGGTGCAGCAGCGGCCCTGAGCCCGGCGGCGGCCGTCAGGTCGCCAGGCCGTGGCGGAAGGCGTAGCCGACCAACTGGCCGCGATCGCGTGAGCCGGTCTTGGCGAGCAGGTGGTTGATGTGGCTCTTGACCGTCGCGCCGGAGATCCGGAGCTTGTCCGCGATCTCGGCGTTGGACAGGCCCGCTCCGATCTCGGTGAGCACCTCGAGTTCCCGCTCGGTCAGTCCGTCGGGTGGGCCGGGCGGCGCCGCCGGGGGGCCGGGGCCGTCTGGCGGCCCGCCGCTGACGACGGCTTCCACCAGCCTGCGCTGCACCGAAGGATCCAGCTGGGCCTCGCCCGCGCACACCGCCGACAGCGCCTGCAGGATCTCGCCCGCGCCGGCGTTCTTGGTGAGGTAGCCGCGGGCGCCCGCCCGAAGCGCCGCGAAGACCGAGTCGTCGTCCGCGAACGCGGTCAGCACCACGACCCGGACCCCCGGCTGCCGGCCCGCGATCTGCCGGGTGGCCTCCACCCCGTCGCAGTTCGGCATGCTGAGGTCCATCAGGACGACGTCGGGAGCGCACGCCGCCGCCTGGCGCACCGCGTCGGTCCCGTCCACCGCGGTGCCGATCACCTCTACCCCGGGCAGCATGCCGATCAGCAGGGACAGCCCGTCGCGCACCACCTTCTGGTCGTCGGCGACGAGCACCCGCACTGGTGCTGCGCTGGCGCTCATGAGGCTGGCAGCCACAGCCGGACGGCAAAACCATCACCAGTGCTCCCGGCCTGCAGGTGACCGCGGATGAGCTCGGCCCGTTCGGCCATACCGGTCAGGCCCAGGCCGCCGGAGGGCAGGCCGACTTCGGTACCGTCCCCGCCGCTGTCCACCACCGAGACCTCCACCCCGCCAACCGCCCAGGCCAGCCGCACGGTCACCCCGACCCCGCGGCCCGCGTGCTTGGCCACGTTGGTCAGGGCCTCCTGCACCACCCGGTACAGCATCAGCCCGGCCTCGGGATCCAGCGGGCGCGGCACGCCGTCGACCTCGAGGCTGATGGGAATGCCCAGCGCCGCCGCGGTCTGCGAGACCAGGCCGGGCAGGCTGGCCGGCCCGGGCGGCTCGTCGTCGCGCAGCATGGCCAGGGCGCGCCGCGCGTTGAGCACCCCGATCCTGGTCAGCTTGTGCGCGGCGGTGAGCTGGCCGACGAGGTTGGCCCCGGCGGCCTCGGTGATGGCCGTCAGCCGCGCCGCCTCCAGCTGCACGGCCAGGACGGACAGGCTATGGGCCAGCACGTCGTGCAGGTCGCGGGCGAGGCGCGAGCGCTCGGCCAGCGCCGCCGCCCGCTCCCTGACCTCGCCCGCGGCCGTCTCCTGCGCCAGCAGCGCCTCGGCCTGGCGGCGCGCGCCCAGGCTGGCCACGGCGAACTCGGAGATCGTGAACAGGAACCCGAAGGCGGCCAGGACGGCCAGGGTGGTGGCCGCCGGGTTCGCCGCATCGGTGGCCTCGACGCCGGCGATCGCGGCCACGACCGGGCTCCCGGCCAGCACCGCCACGCGCGGCGGCGTGCGCAGGGCCAGGCCCACCACGGCCATGTAACCGATCACGTAGCCCGTGCCGTCGGCCAGCAGGTCGAGGCCGGCGCCACACATGCCCACGCCGACCAGGG
>DAIOWL010000051.1:0-15589 GCA_036758545.1 Streptosporangiaceae bacterium
GGCCAGCCAGCGGGACGCGGCCTCGGCCGGCATGAACCCCTCGCAGAGCACCGGCGCGGCCATCAGCACCGGCCGCGTGCCCGGCCGCAGGTGCACGTTCTTGACCTGTATCTCCATCCGCTCGAACTCGTAGCCGCCCCATTCGACGTCCCGGGCCAGGATGCGGGCCTGGCCGTACTGGCCGATGAACCGGGCGAGGTCGGATCCCTGCACCGAGATGTCGGTCAGGACCATGGTCATGTCGCCCTCAGGGAACCGGAAGGTCCGCTTCTTGCCGATCAGCCAGGTCCTGGCCGTATCCACTAGGAGGCCGAACGGGTCGCCAGGCAGCGTACCCCGCTGCGGAAGGCCCAGCGAGGCGGCCGCGGCGGAGGAGGCAGAGAGCATTCCGGCGAGGCTCCGCCGCCACTCGTCGGGCCAGGGTCGGTCGAACGGCCACCAGTCAGCCATTACCCCATGCTGGCACAGTGTGCGCGCTTTATCCCGGCTCGCGCTCGTGGCCGGCCTGGATGCGCAGGCCGCGGTAGGCCTCGGAGGCGGGGATCTCGCCGTTCAGGACCCGGTAGACCTCCTGGCACACGGGCATCTGGATGTCGTGGCGCACGGCCAGTTCGTGCACTGTGAAGGCGGTGCCGACGCCCTCGGCCACGGTCCTGGTCGCGCCCATGATCTCGTCCAGCGTCTTGCCCGCGCCGAGTTGCTCGCCGAGGGTCCGGTTGCGGCTCAGCGGGCTCATGCAGGTGGCGATCAGATCGCCCATGCCGGCCAGGCCGGAGAAGGTGGCGGCCTCACCGCCCATGGCCACGCCGAGGCGCGTGACCTCGGCCAGCCCGCGGCAGACCACCGCGGCCCGGGTGTTGTCGCCGACGCCTAGCCCCTGGGCGATGCCGGTGGCGATCGCCACCACGTTCTTCAGCGCCCCGCCCAGCTCGCAGCCGATCACGTCGTGGTTGGTGTAGATGCGGAACAGCCCGCGCTGCATGACGGACTGCAGCGCGCGGGCCACGGCGAGGTCCTCGGTCGCGATGACGCTGGCCGCGGCCTGCCCGGCCATGATCTCCTTGGCCAGGTTCGGCCCGGTCAGCGCGGCGGCCGGGTGGCCGGGCAGCTCTTCGGAGATCAGCTGGGTCATCCGCAGCAGCGAGCCGCGCTCGAACCCCTTGGCCAGGCTGACCACCGGGATCCACGGCCGCAGGTACGGGCGGACGTCGGTCAGGATGGCCCGGAAACCGTGGGTGGGCACGCCGACCACAAGCAGGTCGACGTCGTGCACGGCCTTCTCCAGGTCCGCCGTGGCCTTCAGGCCGGACGGGAGCGCGAACCCGGGCAGGTAGCGCGAGTTGGCGTCCCGCTCGTAGATCTCCCGGGCCAGCTCGGGGTCGCGGGCCCAGACGGTGCAGTCGTTCCGGGCGGCCAGCAGGGAGGCCACCGTCGTCCCCCACGATCCGGCGCCGAGTACCGCGATGCGCATGCCGACCACCGTTCGCTAGATCATGTGCGACTAGCTCTCCATGATCGGTCCAGAAGCACCCCGGTGACCAGTCCCGGGACCGGGCATCGGGCACAATGAACCCGCAATGAGGGGCAAGCCGAGGAGGGCGGATGACGGGACAGGCACTTACCGGCCGCAGGATCGTCGTGCTGGGCGGGACGGGCGGATTGGGCCACGAGGTCACCGCGCGGTTCCGGGATGACGGCGCATCGGTCGTGGTTGCCGACGCGCGGCCGCCGCGCGAGGAACGCCGGCACGACGGCGTGGAGTACGTCACCGTGGACGTGCTCGACGAGGCCAGCGTGGCGGCGGCGTTCGCCGCGTCACCGGCGCCGCAGGCCATCGTCAACCTGATCGGCGGGTACACCCCGCCGCAGCCGCTGTCCGGGCTGGACGTCTCGGTGCTGCGGCAGCAACTCGAGCTGAACCTGGTGACCGCGGCCATCGTCACCAAGCACGCCATGCCGGTGCTGGCCGCGCAGGGCGGCGGGGCGCTCGTGCTCGTGTCCAGCCGGGTGGCGGCGGAAAAGGGCGAGAACGGCTTCGCCTACAGCGTGAGCAAGCTCGGGGTGGTCCGGCTGGTCGAGGCGGCGGCCGCGGAGGGCCGCGAGCAGGGAGTACGGGTCAACTGCATCATGCCGAGCATCATCGACACCCCGGCCAACCGGGCGGCGATGCCGGACGCGATGCACCACCGGTGGCCCAAGCCGTCTCAGCTGGCCGCCGTGCTCGCCTTCCTGGTCTCGGACGAGGCCACCCTCATCTCCGGGGCGGCCATCCCCGTCTACGGCCGGGCCTAGGTCGATGACCGCCATGCGATTCGATGCCGCCACGTCGCGCCGGGTCGAAGCCACCTACACCACCCCGGATATTGTCGAGCAGCGCCGCACGATCATCGGCGCGCTGTCGTTGCAGCCCGGCGAGCGGATCCTTGACATCGGTTCGGGGCCCGGTTTCCTCGCCTGCGAGATGGCCTCGGCGGTCGGCCCGTCAGGTTCAGTGACGGGCATCGACCCGAGCCAGGACATGCTGTCGCTGGCGGCTGGGCGGGACGCACCCGCCCACGTCACGTTCGGGCCAGGCGACGCGACCGACCTGCCCTTCGCGGACGGCACGTTCGACGTTGTCACCTCGACGCAGGTGTACGAGTACGTCGCCGACATGCCCCGCGCCCTGCGTGAGGCGCGCCGCGTGCTTCGCCGAGGCGGGCGCTTGCTCGTCCTGGACACGGACTGGGACTCGATCGTGTGGGCCAGCTCCGACGCCGACCGCATGCGCCGCGTGCTGAGCGCGTGGGACGAGCACCTCGCCGACCCGTACCTGCCGCGCCGGCTCGCCGGGCTGATGGCGGACGCGGGCCTGGAGGTCACCGACTGCCGGGTGGTGCCGCTGCTGAACACCAGCGACTCGGAGAACAGCTACAGCGCGTTCCTGATCGGCACGATCGCCGCGTTCCTGGCGGGCCGCGGCGGCGTGCCCCCGGACGAGGTGACCGCGTGGGCGGACGACCTGACCAGCCTGGGCCGTGACTACTTCTTCAGCCTCAACCGCTACCTGTTCATCGCCTCGACGTAGTCTTCGCGCCGGCCGCTGGACAGACGATCGTGGCCAGTCCGGGACGGACTGGCCACGATCATGTCGGTCGAGCGCGGACCGGGCCGGGCCTGAGGCATCAGGGTTCCGGGCCGGGCCGGGCTCAGTAGTTGGCGGCTTCCACGGCACTGCGGAGCTCCGCGGTCCGGTGCCACGCGGCGACCATCCGGCGCTCGGCCCGCTGCTCGAGCCTGCGGGCCCGGCGGAGAGCCCGCAGCCTGCGCGAATATCGCAGTTGCTCGGCTTCTTGCAGTCGGCTGCGCGTTCGCTCTCGCACAACCATTTCGGTACTCATGGCTGACATCTCCGTTGTATGCATTGTGTGCGGTACGCGGTCGCGCGGCTCAGGTTCGCCGCGCGACCGTCTCTGGCTGCGTGGCCCCGTTCTACGCGGCCACTTCGGTCTTGCGAGGACGCCCACGCGGGCGCTTGCGCGGCACGATCGCGCCGCGGATCAGCAGCTCGCCACCCCAGACACCCCAGGGCTCCCTGCGCTCGAGCGCACCGGTCAGGCAGGCCAGCCTGGCCTCACAGCCCCGGCACATCGCCTTGGCGGTCTCCACGTCCTCGGGAGACTCGGCGAAGAACAGCTCCGGGTCCTCCGTGCACGGAAGATCCAGGCCCACCGGGAGCGCGGCGGCCGAACTAGCCACCGCCATGATGCTGACCTGATCGAATACCTGCCTGACGTCTGGCTCCTGCCGTGCCGCCACTGAACCGGGCGCCTCGAACCCCGTCGCGCCCGTCTCGCTGACGGTGGCATCGCGCCATTGCATCGGTGCCATCCCCTCTCGCTATGCCGGTCCTGTTGTCGTCAAGCGATTGCTCGCCCGTCTTGGGACCTAGGCCTTGAATCACTAAGGCCGCGGACCCTGTGTTCGGATCCGCGGCCTCGAGAGGAGCTCCTGGCCGGTCTGGCTCTTTAGACCGGCCCTCTATCTCGAGGTGGACCCGATGCGCCCTCACCAACGGTGAAGATGCTCGTCATGTAGTTGTGGATATTCGTCTGGCCACCGAGCGCCGTAACAGCGACCGTCTGCGCCTGCGGGACCATGACCGCGACCTTGCCCCGGACACGCGGAAGCGCCGGAGCGCCAACGGCGGCGGGCAAGGCGGTGGACGGCCCGGCAGCGGGCAGACCCGTCCCCGGGAAGCTGACCGACGGCAGGCTGGAAGCACCCAGGCGCGAAGCCCAGATCGGCTCACACTGAGCGGCTGAGTAGAAGTTCGTCACGTCGGGCACCTCCCTCCGGAGTGATCGGTATCTAGCCCACGGACATGTGGAAAAGCCTAAGTGTTGCCCCCTATAGGGGGCAACACTTTTTTGACCTGCGATTTTAGCGATCTTGAGCCGGCTCGGCTGACCTGGGGCGCGACCGGATGAGCCCCTCCTGCATCACCGAGACCACGAGCTCGCCCCCGGCCGTGAACACCTCCCCGTGAGCCAGGCCCCGGGCGCCGGAGGCCACCGGCGAGTCCTGTGCGTACAGCAGCCACCGGTCGGCCCGGAACGGCCGGTGGAACCACATCGCGTGGTCCAGGCTGGCACCGGAGGTGCGGCCGTCCAGCCAGGTCAGGCCGTGCCCGAGCAGCACCGAGTCGAGCAGGGTCATGTCCGACGCGTAGGTCATCAGGCACACGTGCAGCAGCGGGTCGTCGGGCAGGTCGCCGTCCACCCGCAGCCAGATGAGGTTCCTCGTGGTCCGCAGCGACGGATCACTGGCCGCCTCGGCCGACATCGGCCCGATCGACCGCAGGTCGACCGGGCTCTCGCGAACCTGGGGAGGAACCTGTCCCAGCAGCCGGGCCAGCCGGTCCGAGTTCCGCTCCACCGCCTCGGGCGGCGGGACGTCCGGCATCGGGTCGGCGTGCCCGGGACCCGGTTCGGGATGGTGGAAGGACGCGGACAGGGTGAAGATGGTCTCGCCGTGCTGCACCGCCGACACCCGGCGGGTGGTGAAGGAGCGGCCGTCCCGCACCCGGTCCACCAGGTAGACGATCGGCACCGCCGGGTCACCCGGCCGGATGAAGTACGCGTGCAGCGAGTGCACCGGGCGGTCCGGCGGCACGGTCCGGCCGGCCGCGACCAGGGCCTGCCCGGCCACCTGGCCGCCGAAGACCCGCTGCACCCGCTCCTCCGGGCTGCGGCCGCGGAAGATGTTCACCTCGATCTGCTCGAGGTCAAGCAGGTCGATGAGCCGGTCGAGCGCCTTACCCATGGGGCCTCATCTTTCCAGGCGCACGCCGTCGAGGAAACGCGACCGCTGCCGCCCGCCGCGCCCCCCGGGCGCCCGGGCCGACGACCAGGACAGGCACAGGTGCTCGCGCGCCCTCGTCACCGCCACATACAGTAGCCGCCTCTCCTCCTCGACCGTTTCGGCCGTCCGGGCGTGCACGATCGGCATGAGCCCCTCGACCAGCCCGGGCAGCAGCACCGCGTCCCACTCGAGCCCCTTGGCCGCGTGCATGGACGCCAGCGTGACGCCGTCGACAGCGGGCGCGTGGCCGAGGTCGGCCCGCATGGTCAGCTCGGCCGAGAAGTCGGCCAGCGTCGCCTCCGGCCCGGCGGCGTGCATATCGTCGGCGAGCTGGGCGATCGCGGCCAGCGACTCCCAGTTCTCCCGGATTGAGGCGGCGCCGCGCAGGCCCGACGGCGGCCGCAGGGTCAGGCCGATACCGGTCAGCACGTGCCGGACCGAGTCGGGCAGCGAGTCACTGGAATCGCCGGCCGCCTCGCCCCGGGCGGCCCCGCGCAGCAGCACCAGAGCCTGCCGGACTACGGGCCGGTCGTAGAAGCGCTCGGCGCCGCGGATCACGTAGGGCAGGCCGGCTTCGGCCAGCGCCAGCTCGAACCGCTCGGTGTCGGCGTTGACCCGGACCAGGATGGCGATCTCCCTGGCGGGCACCCCGGCCGTCATCAGCGTCCGGACCCGATTGGCCAGCCCGGCTGCCTCCGCGGCGTCGTCGGGGTACTCGATAAGCACCGGGCGCGGGCCGGGCGGGCGCTGTGCGGCCAGCGGCGAGGCCGACCGGGCCAGCTGGTTGGCCACCGCGACCACCTGCGGCGTGGACCGGTAGTCGCGGACCAGCCGGACCACGGTCGCGGCCGGGAACTCCGCGGTGAACCCGGTCAGGTAGGTCGAGGTAGCGCCGGTGAAGGAGTAGATCACCTGGTTCGGGTCGCCGACCACGCACAGGTCGTCGCGGTCGCCGAGCCACGCCTCGAGCAGCAGCTTCTGCAGCGGGTTCACGTCCTGGTACTCGTCCACGACGAAGTGCCGGAAGATGTCGTGTACCTGGCCGGCCGCGGCCCGGCTGTCGATCAGGATGCCGGCGGTCAGCTCGAGCACGGACTCGAAGTCGATCACGTGCCGTTCCCGCCGCAGCTCCTCGTAGGCGGCGTAGACAGCAGCGAGGTTGTCCGCCCCGGCCACGGCCGAACGTCCCGCCGCGGCCGCGGCGGCCGGGTACCCATCCGGGCGGACCTGGATGACCTTGGCCCACTCGATCTCGGCGGCGGTGTCGGCGAGCGCTCCCGGGGCGCCGTCGAGCCGGACCCGGGCCCGCTTGGCCGCCTCCCGGACCAGGCCGGCCTTGGAGTCGATCAGCTGCGGCGGCCGCCCGCCGACCACCCGCGGCCAGAAGTAGTTGAGCTGGCGCAGCGCGGCCGCGTGGAACGTGGACGCGCGGACCTGGCCGACGCCCAGCTGGCGAAGCCGGCCGCGCAGTTCGCCCGCCGCCCGCACGGTGAAGGTGAGCGCCAGCACGTGTGCCGGGTCCACCATGCCGGACAGGGCCGCGTAGGCGATCCGGTAGGTGATGGCGCGGGTCTTGCCGGTGCCCGCGCCCGCCAGCACGCAGACCGGCCCGCGGGCGGCCAGGGCTACCTGGCGCTGCTCGGGGTCGAGCCCGGCCAGCAGCGCTTCGGATGTGCCGGGCATCACATCTGCCACCGCCTCATCCTGCCCTATCCGGGAAGGCCGGGGTCCCCGCCGGTGTTACAGAACCTGGACTTGCTGAAGCGAACTCAAGGAGGCGGCGGGTGTCCGGCCAGCTGACGATGTACACCACCCCATGGTGCGGCTACTGCCGCAACCTGAAGAGGCAGCTGGCCCGGGACGGGATCGAGATGGTCGAGGTCGACATCGAGCGCGACGAGGCCGCGGCCGAGTTCGTGATGTCGGTGAACGGCGGCAACCAGACCGTGCCCACCGTGGTGTTCCCCGACGGCACCGCGCTGACCAATCCGTCGGCCGCGCAGGTCAAGGCGCAGCTCGCCGCCAGCGTCGGCTAGAGCTGTCGGGCAGGACGGATACCCGGCCCGTTCGGGATCATGGGTTTGACGGGGGCGGGCGCTAGAGTCCTGGCAGACGGTCCGCGGGAGATCCCGTCAAGCAACATCCGACACGTTGGTCACGTTCCATGACCAGGTGCCCGGGCTGCGGGAAGATGGATCGGCGGCTGGAGCTAAGGAGGCCTAGGTGGCAGGACTCGACGTTCTTGATGTCGTCGAGATCTGCGCTGGGGCGGGCGGGCAGGCTCTCGGGCTGGAACGAGCCGGCTTCGAACACGCCCTGGCCGTGGAGCTCGACGGGGCGGCCTGTGCCACGCTGCGCGCCAACCGGCCTGCGTGGAAGGTCGCCGAGGGGGATGTGGCCGACCGGGACCTGTGGCGGCCGGAGGATTACCGGGGCGTGGCGCTGCTGGCCGGCGGGGTGCCCTGCCCGCCGTTCACCGTGGCGGGGCGGCAGCTCGGCGCCACCGACGAGCGGGACCTGTTCGCCTGGGCGGTGGAGCTGTGCGGGACCATCCAGCCGCGAGCGCTGCTGCTTGAGAACGTCAGGGGGCTGAGTACCAGCCGGTTCAGCGCGTACCGGCAGCACGTCCTGGACCGGCTGCGCGACCTCGGATACGTCCCGGGCTGGCGGCTGCTGCACGCGTCCGATTTCGGCGTCCCGCAGCTGCGGCCGCGGTTCGTGCTGGTCGCGGTGCGACAGGCCGATGCGCCGTGGTTCCGCTGGCCGTCGCCGTGGCCGCGGCCGCCCGCGACGGTGGGCGAGACGCTGGGCGACCTGATGGCCGCGCAGGGCTGGCCCGGCGCGGCCGCCTGGGCGAGCCGCGCCGACCGGATCGCGCCCACGATCGTCGGCGGGTCCAAGAAACACGGCGGCGCCGACCTAGGCCCCACCAGGGCCAAGCGCGCCTGGGCCGAACTCGGCGTGGACGGCATCGGGGTGGCGGACTGCGCCCCGGGACCTGACGCCCCGGCGGCGCTGCGGCCGCGGCTGACCTGCGAGATGGTGGCCAGGCTGCAGGGCTGGCAGGACGACTGGGGCTGGCGGTTCAGCGGCCGCAAGACCGCGCGCTACCGGCAGATCGGCAACGCGTTCCCGCCGCCGGTGGCGCAGGCGCTGGGTTCGGCTATCCGGAGCGCGCTGGAGCACACGGGCGCGCCCGAGGCGGACACGGCGGGGGATGCGGACTCCCCGGATGGTGCGCACGTGCACGACCCGGTGTTCCGGGTGCTGCGGTCCCGGGCTGACTTCCTGACCGCCCGGCAGATCGCCCAGCTGGCGGCGGGGCTGCGCGCGGGCGCCGGGCTGAGCCAGGCCGCCGTACTGGCGCGGCTGAGCTACCTGAGTCAGGACTTCGAGCTCGAGGTGGCCGACTCTGGCTCCGGCGATCCTGGCTCCGGCGGCTCTGGCTCCGGCGACGGGCCGGCCTACCGGCTGGGCGGCTTCAAGGCCTTCCTCGGCCAGCCCGGGCACGTCCGCCACGAGCGCTTCGCCGCCCGCCGGACCACGATCAGCTAGCCGCGGGGCACCTGGCGAGCGGGTTACTCCACGTAGTTGTCCACATGCTGTGGATAACAATGGGATAACGAGTGCGCCACAGCGGCTATACCCGTCGCGACCTGCACAGTAGTTACTGCACGGTGTGCCTGTTCTTAGCCTCGTTAACCTCTAGGTCGGCGTTCGGCTACCGAAATGCCGCAGACGCTGCGATAATGCCTGGATGACAGGGCTGAGCCTTGCCCTGGCCAATCTGAAGCCGGGGACGGGGAAGACCACATCAGCGGTCTGGCTAGCACATGTTTTCGCACAGGCCGGCAACCGCGTGCTGCTCGTGGACGCGGATCCAGCGGGCAGCGCGCTCGAGTGGTCCGACCTCGCCGCCATGGATCCGCACCTGGCGGCGCCCGAGGCGGCCTTCCCGTTCCGGATCGTGGCGCTGCCCTCGCGTGAGCTGCACCGCCGCGTGCCCGAGATCGCCCAGGCGGACGACGTGGTGATCATCGACGCACCGCAACTCGAGGACCATGCGGGCATCGCGAGGTCGGCGCTGCGGTACGCCGACGAGATCCTCATCCCGTGCGCACCCAGCCCGATCGAGATCAACCGCACGACGCCGGTTCGGGACGAGATCGCGGAGATCTCGTCGATCCGCGATCAGCCCGCGCGTTCGGCTGTGCTGCTGAACCGGTGCATCGCACGCGCGCACTCCACCGTCGATGCCCGCGAAGCGCTCGTGGACCTCGGCTACGACGTGCTGGACACGGCGGTGCCGCGGCGCGAGGTGTACGCGCAGAGCTTCGGCATGCCGATCAAGCAGACCGGCGTCGACATCTGGCGGCAGGTGGCCCGGGACCTGATCGGCCGGTGCGCTCCCCTATGCTCGGTCCGGTCATGAGCACGCAGCGGGAACAGCAGAAGGCGCGGATGGCCGCCGCGGCGAGCCGCCGCGCGACGCCCGACGCCGGTCCCGCCGGGCGCACCGCGATCCGGTCCAAGCCGGTCAGGATCACGCTCGACCTCAGTCCCGAGCTGTACCGGCAGCTGACGGCGTGGGCGGATTCGGCCGCCGTGACGCTCGACGTGCCGCGGGTGTCGCTGGCCGACGCGGTCCGGGCGATGATCCGGGTCGCGGAGGAGAACCCCGACGACGTGCTCGACCGGCTGCGCCGCGACCGCGACCAGTAGCGGCGCGAGGGTCAGGCGCGGGAGGCGCGGGCGCGGGCCCGGCCGCGTTCTTTGGCGTCGAGGATGGTCTTGCGCAGGCGCACGGCGGGGCCGGTGACCTCGACGCACTCGTCGTCGGCGCAGAACTCCAGCGCCTGCTCCAGGCTCAGCAGCCGCGGCGGCACGAGCCGCTCGAGTTCCTCGCCGGTGGACTGGCGCACGTTGGTGACCTTGCGCTCGCGGGTGATGTTCACGTCCATGTCGTCGGGCCTGGAGTTCTCCCCGACGATCATCCCCTCGTACACCTCGGTGCCCGGCGGGACGAACAGCGACCCGCGCTCCTGCAGGTTGAACATGGCGTAGGGGGTCGCGCTGCCGGACCGGTCGGCGACCAGCGAGCCGGTCGCCCGGCCGCGCATGGCACCCTGCCAGGGCTCGTATCCCTCGAAGACGTGGTGCGCGATACCGGTGCCCCTGGTCTCGGTCAGGAACTGGGTGCGGAAACCGATCAGGCCGCGGGCGGGCACCACGAACTCGAGCCTGACCCAGCCGGTGCCGTGGTTGGTCATCGACTCCATCCGGCCGCGCCGCACCGCGATCAGCGAGGTCACGGTGCCCAGGTACTCCTCGGGCACGTCCACGGACAATCGTTCCACCGGCTCGTAGACGTCGCCGTCCACCTCGCGGGTAACCGCGGCGGGACGTCCGACGGTCAGCTCGTAGCCCTCCCGGCGCATCGTCTCCACCAGCACGGCCAGCGCCAGCTCGCCGCGGCCGCGGACCTCCCAGGTGTCGGGGCGCTCGGTCGGCAGCACGTCCAGCGACACGTTGCCGACCAGCTCGCGGTCGAGCCGGTCGCGGACCAGCCGGGCGGTGACCTTGGCCGCGGCGGTCAGCCCGGCCAGCGGCGAGGTGTTCACGCCGATCGTCATCGAGATGGCCGGCTCGTCCACGGTGATCAGCGGGAGCGGCCGGGGGTCGTCCACGTCGGCCAGGGTCTCGCCGATCATGATGTCGGGGATGCCGGCGATGGCGACGATGTCGCCCGGGCCGGCCGAGTCGGCCTGCACCCGGTCCAGCGCCTCGGTGAGGTAGAGCTCGGAGATCTTCACCCGCTCGATGGAGCCGTCGCGGCGGCACCAGGCGGCCTGCTGGCCGCGGGAGATGGTGCCGTTGCGGATCCGGCACAGCGCGATCCGGCCCAGGTAGGCCGAGGCGTCCAGGTTGGTCACGTGGGCCTGCAGTGGCGCGCCCGGCTCGTAGCAGGGCGGCGGCACCGTCTCGCGCAGCATGTCGAACAGCGGCTCCAGGTTCTCCGAGTCGGGCAGCTCACCGTCGGCGGGGCGGTTCAGCGAGGCCCGGCCGGCCCGCGCCGAGGCGTACACGATGGGGAACTCGATCTGCTCCTCGGTCGCGTCCAGGTCGATGAACAGCTCGTAGCAGGCGTCCACCACCTCGGCGATCCGTGCGTCGGGCCGGTCCACCTTGTTGATCACGAGGATCACCGGGAGCCCGGCGGCCAGCGTCTTGCGCAGCACGAACCTGGTCTGCGGCAGCGGTCCCTCGCTGGCGTCCACGAGCAGCAGCACGCCGTCGACCATGGACAGGCCGCGCTCCACCTCGCCGCCGAAGTCGGCGTGGCCGGGCGTGTCGATGATGTTGATGGTCAGCCCGCCGTGCCGCACCGCGGTGTTCTTGGCCAGGATCGTGATGCCCTTCTCCCGCTCCAGGTCGCCGGAGTCGAGCACCCGTTCGGCCACGTTGGCGTTGGCGCGGAACGCGCCGGACTGCCACAGCATGGCGTCCACCAGCGTGGTCTTGCCGTGGTCGACGTGCGCGACGATGGCCACGTTGCGCAGGTCGACTCGGGTCGCGGTGGCGGGCTTTTGCGTTACGGGCATGCGTGATTCTCGTTCGTTAGGTATCTGGGGTGCGTCACCGGAGCCGGTGACTGGGTCCAGTGTAGTGAACACCTAGGCTGAGCAAGATGATGCCGCTTCTCAACGATCGGGTAGTTCTCGTCAGCGGCGGCACCTCGGGGCTCGGTGCCGCGATCGCCCGGGCGGCGGCGCGCGAGGGCGCCCTGGTCGCGGTCACCGGACGGCGGCGCGAGCCGGGCGAGGCGCTGGCCGCTGAACTGGCGGCCACGGGGACCAAGGCGCTATTCGTCCAGGCCGACATCGGCGAGGTCGAGCAGGCCCGGGCCTGCGTGACGGCGGCCGTGGCCGGGTTCGGCCGGGTGGACAGCCTGGTCAACGCGGCCGGGCTGACCAGCCGGGGCACCCTGCTCGACACCACGCCCGAGCTGTTCGACGCGCACATCGCGGTCAACCTCAAGGCGCCGTTCTTCCTCATGCAGGCCGTGGTGGCCGACCTGGTGGCGCGCCAGGCGCCCGGCACGATCGTGAACGTGCTGTCCATGTCGGCGCACGGCGGGCAGCCCTACCTGGCGCCGTACGTCGCGGCCAAGGCCGGGCTGGCCGGGCTGACCCGCAACGCGGCGCACGCCCACCGCCGGGACCGGATCCGGATCAACGGCCTGAACATCGGCTGGACCGACACCGACGGCGAAGACGAGACCCAGCGCCGGTTCCATGGCGCGGGCGACGACTGGCGGGAGCGGGCCGCCGCGTCGCTGCCCATGGGCAAGCTGGGGCAGCCGGACGAGATCGCCGACTTCGTGGTGTTCCTGCTCTCGGACCGCTCCGGCGTGGTCACCGGTTCGGTCATCGACTGGGACCAGACCGTCCTGGGCGGCTTCGACTGAGCGGCTGCTAGGGGCGGGCGGGGCAGTCCTCGTGTATCCACTGGTGGTCGGCGCGGCGTCGCACGTCCTGGCCGGGCAGGATGACCGTGCCGCAGCGGGGGCAGGTCTGGCCGGCCGCGTGCAGCTCGTTGTCGCTGAAGTCGGTCCCACGCTCGTCCTGGTGAGACACCGGGTGTTTCTCGTGCGGGCCGCCGAGGTCCTCCAGCAGCCCCTCCTCGATTTCCTCGCCTCCGAAGTCTGGCGGAGTTGTCACGTGGGCCTCCTGCGGGTGTGATGTGGCTCCCCCCAGTCTGGCACCGGAGCGGGGCGAAACGTAGGGGTGACAGGCCGGGCCGCCCCCTCCCCGGCCCGGCCGGTCACATCTTGGCCGCGGCGGCGCGGAGGTTCCCGGCCGCGAAGGCCAGGCCGTCGAGGCGGGTGTAGCTGGCGTCCTCGTGCTCGATGTAGGCACCGAGCCTGAGCGCCATGGTGAGCGTCCCTCCCTCAGGCCGTCCCGCCGTGCTTGGCCAGGTACTGCCGGATCTGCTCTAGGTTGTGCGCGGAGGACTCGCGGGCTCGTTCCTCCCAGGCGAAGACGCACACGGTGGCGATGCCGTCGAAGTTCACCTCGCCAAGGGTGCGGAAGAAGACGTCCCAGTCCACCTCGCCCTGGCCGATGTCCAGGTGCTGGTGGATCCGGGCGGCCGAACCGGGCGGGTTGACGATGTACCGCAGCCCGGAGGAGGCGCGGTGGTCGAAGGAATCGGCGATGTGCAGATGGGTGAGCAGCGGCCCGGCGTACTTCATGATGCCCTCGATGTCGCCGCCCTGGTGAAAGGTGTGCGGCGCGCAGTACAGGAACGAGACCCAGTCCTTGTCGATGCCGCGGATGAGGTCGACGGCCGCCCGGCCGTCCTCGATGAAGTCGTCCGGGTGCGGTTCGAGCACCAGCCGGACGCCCTCGCGCTCGAAGACCGGGAGGAGTTCCTCCATCGACCGCCAGAACTGGGCCTCGCTGGCCGCGGCCGCCTCGGGCCGGCCGTTGAACTCCGAGTTCATCGTGTCCACGCCGAGGTCTGCGGTGATCTGGATGGCCCGTTTCCAGTACCGCACCGCGGCCTGGCGCTCGTCCTCGTCCGGGCCGGACCACCGGTACAGCGGCAGCACCGACGCGACCTGCACGCCGGCCGCGTTCAGGGCCCGGGAGAACGCGGCGATCTGCGCCCGGCCGGCCCGCGGGTGCAGGAAGAACGGCATGAAGTCGTCCCGCGGCGACAGCTCGATCCAGGAGTAGCCGAGGTCCGCGACCAGCGCGGGCAGATCGGCCAGCGGCACCCGGCGGAACATGTAGGGGTCGAGGGCGATCTTCATTTGGCGTAGAACTCCGGACGTTCGGGCAGGGAAACCGTTGTGCGCTGGCCGGTATGGAGCGCCTCGAGGGCGGCGTCCGTGACCACGGCGGCGGCGAAGCCGTCCCAGGAGGTCGGGCCGGTGGACGTGCCCGCCGCCACGGCGTCGAGCCATTCCTGCAGTTCGGTGTCGTAGGCGCGGATGAACCGGTCGCGCCAGTCCACCGGGACGCGGTCCCCGTCCGGGGGGGTCTGGGGGGGTCGTCCCCCCTGGACGACACGGCGCCGGTTCTGCGTCCGCACGGTTACCTCGCTGACGTCGGCCAGAGCGACGGTGCCGGTCTCGCAGACGACCTCGCCGCGGACGTCGTAGCCGTACCGGGCGCTGACGAAGAGCTCGTCGTCGACGAGCGCGCCGCTGGCCGTCTCGAGCAGCAGGATCAGCGGGTCCTGCAGGCCGTCGGGGGCGTGGCTGGTGCGGCGCGGCGTCAGCACGCTGGCCGCCACGATCTCCTCGCCGAACAGCCAGCGGACGATGTCTATCTCGTGCACGGCCGAGTCGCTGATGATCATGTCGGTGGTGAACCCGTAGTCCGGCACCGACGGGTTGCGGTGCGCGCAGTGCATCAGCAGCGGCGCGCCCAGGCCGTCCCCGTCCGGGCCGGCCCCGTCCAGGGTGGCCTTCATGGCCCGGTAGCCCGCGTCGTAACGGCGCATGAAGCCGACCTGGACCAGCCGGCGGCCCGCGGCCATCTCGGCGTCCATGATCCGCTGGCAGGCGGCGCTGGACGGCGCGAGCGGCTTCTCGCAGAACACCGGCTTGCCCGCGGCGATCGCCGCGACGACCTGCTCCTCGTGGGCCGGGCCCCAGGACGCGACGAGCACCGCGTCGACGTTGCCGTCGGCGATCAGGTCCTGAGCGGTTGCGTGAGTAACCACCCGGTGCTGGCCAACACTGGGCAGGCCCGCCGCGACCTGCCCGGCGCGCGCCGCGTCGACGTCGTTGATGGCCGTGACCGACCCGCCGGTGAGCACCTGGGTGATCCGGCGGATGTGGTCCTGGCCGATCATCCCCACTCCGATGACACCGACGCGGACGCTCATGGGTTACTCCTCTCCGATGCCGACGCCGCGCAGGTAGGTATAGGTGCGCTGGGCGATCGGCTTCGGCTTGTCGAACTCGGCCGGGTACATGTCCTGCTCGACCACGACGAACAGGTCCCGGTCCAGATCGCGCAGCGCCTTGGCCACGTCGTCCACCACAGGTTCGCCGCTGGGCGGCTCGCAGCTGGCGCCCATGGCCACGGCCTGCCCGAAGGCGAGGCCCTCGCGGTCGGCCCTGGCCACGATGGCCGGGTCCATCTGCTTGATGTGCACGTAGCCGATGCGGTCGGGGTAGCGGTTGATGATGGCCACGTTGTCCGCGTGCCGGTAGGCCAGGTGGCCGGTG
>DAIOWL010000052.1:0-15526 GCA_036758545.1 Streptosporangiaceae bacterium
GGAGCGCCAGGATCTCGCCGATGGTGCTTTCCCGGCTGTCGGTCTCGGGCAGCGGCAGGTGGGCCTGGATCTGGTAGCGGTTGCGACGGCCGTCCTTGTGCTTGACGACGTACCCGGCCTCGGTCAGGTCGGTGACGATGCCGTAGGCGGTGCGCTCGGTGACGCCCACTCTGGCCGCGATGTCGCGCAGCCGCACGCCCGGATCGTGGGCGATGCACAGCAGCACCCAGGCGTGGTTGGTCAGGAAGCTCCAGTCGGCCACGCCCGCACGTTACCATAGATCATTTCTAGAGATCTATTGCTAGTTTCCGATTGCAGACGTAGCGTGAGAAACCAGCGTCTTGAGGCAGGCCTGGGAGGCGGCCTCCTCCTGTTGGCGGGCCGGACCTCTATCGCAGGATCGGCCGCGGGACGACCATCAATGCAGCGCCCGGCCGGGCTCGGTGACCTGTCACGGCCGCCGGGAACGGCGTGCACTGACGAGGGAGGGACCATGGACCAGAGCTACCCCGTGCAGGTCCGAGCGCGGCTGGACGAGCCGCTGAGCCGCTGGCTGTGGCTGGTCAAATGGCTGCTGGCGATCCCGCACTACATCGTGCTGTTCTTCTTGTGGATCGCGTTCGCCGCCGTCACCGTCATCGCGTTCTTCGCGATCTTGTTCACCGGGCGCTACCCCCGCTCGCTGTTCGGCTTCAACCTGGGGGTGCTGCGCTGGTCGTGGCGGGTCGGCTACTACACCTACAGCGCCCTGGGCACCGACCGCTACCCGCCGTTCAGCCTGGCCCAGGAGCCGGACTACCCCGCCACGCTGGACATCGCCTACCCCGGGCGGCTCTCCCGCGGCCTGGTCCTGGTCAAGTGGTGGCTGCTGGCCATCCCGCAGTACGCCATCGTCGCCGTCTTCGCCGGCGGCGCCGCCTACACCACGGCCGGCGGCTCGGGACACACCTGGCAGGCCGATGTCCTGTCCGGCGGCCTGATCGGCCTGCTGGTGTGCTTCGCGGCGATCGCGCTGTTGTTCGCGGGCCGCTACCCGCGCGGGCTGTACGACTTCATCGTCGGCATGAACCGCTGGGTGCTGCGGGTCGTCGCCTACGCCGCCTTGATGACCGACGCCTACCCGCCGTTCCGCCTGGACCAGGGCGGCGCCGACGTACCCGTACCCGGACCCGATGACCTCGCACCAGCATCGGCCGCATCGGCCGTGGCCGCACCGGTCAGCTGAAGGACCCCTGCGGCCGTGACGAACACCTTGAAGGCATCTGCGATTTCTCGTCGGTGTCTACCATTACGCGCTGCGGGTCGCGGCCTACGTCGGACTGCTCACCGGTGCGTACCCGCCGTTTCACCTGGCGGCCTGAGACCGGGGCCTGGCAGGCGTCGGCTCACCCGGGTTGCCCAGCTTTTGACGGACACGGGTAATGGCAGGGCGCGGCGGGCCGCGTACTGCGAGCACCAGCCCAGCGCGTGACGGAGGAGAGGCAACGCCTCCTCCGCCACGGGATCGGCAGAAAGACACGACCATGAACGCAACGACAGGGCCACCCGGCCGGGCTGTCACGCCCGCCGGAACCAGCGGCACAACCGCGCCGGCAGCGACGCCGCAGCAGAGCATGCGGGCGATCGTGCAGGCCGGATACGGCTCCGCCGACGTCCTGCATCTGGCGGAGATCGGCCGGCCAGCCGCCGGTGACGGCGAGGTCCTCCTCCAGGTCCACGCCGCCGGACTGGACCGGGGTACCTGGCACCTCATGGCGGGCCAGCCGTACCTGATCCGCCTGGTCTCGGGCCTGCGCGCCCCCAGAAACCCCGTGCCCGGGCTCGACGTGGCCGGCACGGTCGCGGCGGTCGGCGCCGATGTCACCGGGTTCGCGGTCGGCGAGGAGGTGTTCGGCATCGGCCACGGTTCGTTCGCCGAGTACGCGTGCGCCCGCCCGGACAAGCTCGCCCGCAAGCCGGCCGGCCTCACCGTCGCCCAGGCCGCCGCCGTGGCGGTCTCCGGGCTGACCGCCCTGCAGGGCCTGCGCGACGCCGGGCGCCTCCGGCCAGGCCAGCACGTGCTGATCACCGGCGCATCGGGCGGCGTCGGCACGTTCGCCGTGCAGATCGCCAAGGCCCTCGGTGCAGAGGTCACCGGCGTGTGCAGCACGGCCAAGACCGACCTGGTCGCCTCGATCGGCGCCGACCACGTCATCGACTACACCCACGACCACTTCTGGGACGGCCGCCAGCGCTACGACCTCATCCTGGACATCGGCGGCAACGCAGCCCTGTCACAGCTGCGGCACGCACTGACCCCAGGCGGAACGCTGGTCATCGTCGGCGGCGAAGACGGCGGCCGCTGGACCGGCATGAGCCGCCAGCTGCGGGCCCTGGCCCTCTCACTGTTCGTGCGTCAGCGGCTCACCACGTTCGTCTCCAGGCACCGCCTCGCCGACCTGGAGACCCTCGCCCATCTCATCGAAGCCGGCCAGCTCACCCCGGTCATCGGCAAGACCTATCCGCTGCGCCAGGCAGCCGACGCCATGCGTGACCTCCTGGCCGGGCACGCCCGGGGAAAGCTCGTCATCACGGTGACAGATGCCGGATGAGCCGCCGCGAGCTCCTGCCCGGCGTGCCGGACCGAACGCCTGACAGCGCCGTGACGGCGCCGGTTCGCGCCGTGCCCTGCCGCGGAACTGCTGTGACGCCGCTGGAGAAAGAATGACACTGCCACCGGGAACCCAGGTCAGGCCCGTTGCGGAAACCGCGAAACACGGGGTCCGGTTTCTGCCGCCCGCCCGCTACCGGCATCCGGGCGACGTGATCCGCCTGATCATCGCCGGGCTGGTGCTGGCCGGAGCGCTGGCGGTTACGGTCGCTATCCGTGCCACATATGCCGGAGCCAGTGCTGCCGCCGTGACTGCTCTCACGCCTCCCGCCCTGGCGGGCCGGGTGCTGGCCGGGCTGGTGCAGGCGGTCCTCGTCACCGCGGCCGCTGCCGCTGTGGTCGTAACATTGCGTCACCGCCGGTTCCGGCTGCTGGTCAGCCTGGCGGGTGCCGCCGTTTTGGCGAGCGCGATCGTGATCGGGATCATTCATCTCGCCGGCGGACAGCGGCCCCCCGATCTGGCGACAGGTGCCGGCCAGTGGCCGTGGCTTACTGGCGCGTCGCTGGCGGGTCCTGCGCTCCTTGCCGCCGCCGTGGCCGTCACGGTCGCCGCCGCGCCGTGGCTCAGCCGCCCGTGGCGGCGCGCTGCCTGGATCACCTTGTGGCTTGCCGCCGTAGTACGGCTGATCACCGGCACCGCCTCGCCGATGGAAGCGGTCCTGGCGTTCGCCGCCGGGGTAACCGCCGGGGCCGGTGTGCTCGTCCTGCTCGGCGTGCCCGACCGGCGCATCGGCCCCGAAGGGATCGCGGCGGCGCTAGGCTCGGCAGGCCTGCCGGTGACCAGCGTCGAGCCGGCCGGGGTCGAGGCGAAGGGCTCGCGGCCGTTCATCGCGGCCACCGAGGACGGACAGCCGTTGTTCATCAAGGTCCTCGGCTCGGATCAGCGCGACGCCGACCTGCTGTACCGCGCCTACCGGTTCATCCGGCTGCGCGACGTCGGCGACACCCGGCCCGCCGCCTCGCTCATCCAGGCCGTCGAGCATCAGGCGCTCGCCGCAGTCATGGCCGAACGGGCCGGGGTGACGGTGCCCGCCGTCCGGCAGGTGATCAAGACCGCCGATGGGTCCGCGCTGGTGGCGATGGACCGCGTGGACGGCAGCTCCCTCGACAAGATCCCCGTGCAGCGCGTCAGCGACACGATGCTCCGGAAGCTGTGGGAAGAAGTGGACAAGCTGCACCGGGCGCGGATCGCGCACCGCTCGCTGCGGGCGGCCAACATCGTGGCCGACGGTACGGGCCGGCCCTGGATCGTCGACTTCAGCTTCTCCGAGCTGGGCGCCACGCCGCGCCAGATGGCGCTCGACACCGCCGAGCTGCTAGCCTCCCTCGCTGCCATCATCGGGGCAGGCAGGGCGGTCGCCGCCGCGGCCGCGGTCATCGGCTCAGAGGGCCTCGCGGCGGCGGTGCCGTTGCTGCAGCCGCTGGCCCTGTCGGCTGGCACCCGCCGCGCGGTCGCCCGACATGACGGCCTGCTGACCCAGACCCGGGCGGCCGCCGCCGCGGCGAGCGGCCGAGAGGACCAGGAACTGGCCCGCATCCAGCGCGTCCGCCCCAGAACGCTGCTGGCCATCGCCGCCGCTGCGGGCGCGTTCTACTACCTGCTCCCTCAGCTGGCACAGGTAAGCAGCAGCTGGCGAGCCATCCAGTCGGCCGACTGGGCATGGCTGCCCCTGGTCATCGCCTTGTCGGCGGCGACCTACCTGGCCAGTGCCGTCGGGCTCATCGGCGCGGTACCGCAGCGGATCCGGTTCTGGCCGACCGTGCTGGCCCAGGGTGCATCATCGTTCGTGAACCGGGTCTCCCCGGCCAACGTCGGCGGCATGGCGCTGAACGCCCGGTACCTGCAGAAATCCGGGGTGGAGACCAGCGCCGGTGCCGCCGCGGTCGGAGTCAACAGCGTGGCGGGCGCCGTCGTGCACCTGGTCTTGCTGGTGGTCTTCTTCGCCTGGTCCGGCCACGGGCTGGCCCACGCTTTCAAGCTGCCGTCGAGCAGCAAGCTGCTGCTGATTCTCGCCATCGTCCTGGCGATCGTCGGCATCGTGCTGGCGACCCGTCCGGGCCGCCGGCTGGCCGCGGGCAAGCTGGTCCCTGGCCTGAAGTCGGCAGCTGTCAGCCTGCGGCGGGTGGCGCAGAACCCGGTCAAGATGCTCATGCTGTTCGGCGGGTCGGCGGTGATCACGCTGGCTTATGTTGGCGCGCTCGCTGCCTCCGTCCAGGCGTTCGGCGGGGGGCCGGGCGTCATCCTCATCGCCGCTGTGTACATGGGTGCCGCGGCGATCGCGGCCGCCGCCCCCAGCCCCGGCGGCCTGGGTGCCATCGAGGCGGCCCTGGTCGCGGGCCTGACCGGTGTCGGCATGCAAGCAGGACCCGCCGTTTCCGCCGTGCTGCTGTACCGGCTGGCCACCTACTGGCTGCCCGTGGCGCCGGGCTGGCTGGCCTGGCGCGCCCTGCTCCGGCGGGGTTACGTATGAAACCGCGCGCGGCGCTGATAGCGGCCTGCACTGGGCTGATGGTTGCGCTGCCGGCTTGTACGTCCTCAAGCGGTAGCGTCCCGTCCGCAGCCGGGCTGGCCGGCCGGCCCGGCACGGTGATCACGGTCGGGTCGTTCGATTTCCCGGAGAGCGTCTTGCTCGCCGAGATCTACGGTCAGGCGCTCGCGGAGGATAACTTCCCGGTACGGATCCTGCCGGACCTGGGCTCCCGCGAACTTGTCGATTCGGCGCTGATGAGCGGCCTGGTCCAGCTGGTGCCCGAGTACGCGGGGTCGGCGCTGGAATTCTTCAGCCTGGGAAGGCTATCGGCCACGTCCGATGCCGAGGCGGCCAGCAGGGCACTAACGGGGTCGGTGGCGGGCCGCGGGCTGGTGCCAGCGAGCCCGGCTCCCGCCCAGGACGCCAACGCGATCGTGGTCACCGCCGCGACCGCAGCCCGCTACGGGCTGCGGTCGATCGCTGACCTGGCCAGGCTGGCACCGGGCCTGATGTTCGGCGGGCCGCCCGAATGCCCGGGACGCGCCTACTGCCTGCCCGGGCTGAAACGGGTCTACGGGTTGCACTTTAAAACATTCACCCCGCTCGACGCGGGCGGGCCGCTGACCCTGCAGGCGCTGGAAGAGGGGGACATCGGCGTCGCGCTGCTGTTCACCACCGATCCGGACATCCCGGCGCGGCATCTGGTCGTCCTGGCCGACGATCGCGGCCTGCAGCCGGCCGAGAACATCACTCCCGTGGTGCGCAGGGACGTCATCGCCCGCTACGGCCCGAACCTGCTCGCCGCGCTCAACGCGGTGTCAGCCCTGCTGGACACCGGCGAGCTGCGCGCCCTGGACGCCGCGCGGGTTGCGCTGGGGCAGGATGCCCGGCTGGTGGCCGGCAGCTGGCTGCGCGCACAGGGGCTGACTCTGGCGGGAGGGGACGTGCATTGAGTGACAACGTCGAGCGCTTGGCCGCCGGAGGCGGCCCGGCCAGCGTGCCGGCGGGCCCGGCCATCCGCAAGGCCCACCGTCAGCGCCGCCCGACCGGCGCGCCGCCGCCGCTGCCGCACCCGGTCAACGTCACCACGACGGCGTGGCTGGTCCTGGTGGCCGTGGGCCTCGCAGGCGCGTTCCTGGCCGCGCAGCACACGCCGTGGCTCCGGATCGACGATCGGTTCAGTACCTGGGTCCTTAGCTGGCTGGCGGGGATGCGGACGCCGTGGCTGACCGATGTGGCCAACGGGATCAAGGTGGCGGGCACGAGCTGGGGGGTCACGGTGATCGGCGTGTCGCTGGTCGTCCTGACCATGGCGTTCCGGCGCTGGTGGCACCTGCTGGTATTCCTGTGCAGCTTGCTTTTCCTGCTGACTGTCGGTGATTGGATCTACAGCGGGCTGTCCAGGCCGCGCCCCTACGGCGTGCCGATCATCGCCAGCTGGGCCAGCTACTCGGCGCCGTCACCGCCGGTCGCGACCCTGACCATCTTCCTGATGGGCGTCGTATACTGCCTGGCTGTCCCGGGTCGTCCCCGCTCGTATGCGAAGGTCGCCGCGACGGTCGCCATCGCGCTGTTCTGCCTCGCCCGCCTGTACCTGGGCGTCGATCATCCCGCCGATGCGCTGCTGGGCGTTGCGCTGGGCGTGGCGATCCCGGTCGCCGCGTTCCGGTTCTTCACCCCGAACGAGGTGTTCCCCGTCGTCTACCGGCGCGGCCGCACCGCGCACGTCGATGTGACCGGCCGGCGGGGGGAGGCGATCCGCCAGGCCGTGCAGGACCAGCTCGGATTGACGGTGGCCGAGATCAAGCCGGTCGGACTGGAGTCCTCCGCGGGCTCCACGCCGCTGCGGCTGCGGGTCGGGGGCGGCCCGGATGAGTTCGTGTTCGCCAAGCTCTATACCAAGGGCCACGTCCGCGCCGACCGCTGGTACAAGCTGTGGCGGACCATCTTGTACGGCTCCCTGGAGGACGAGTCTCCCTTCAAGACCGTGCGGCGCCTGGTCACCTACGAGGACTACGCCGCGCGCCTGCTGCAAGACGTCGGGGTCCGCACGGCCAGGCCCTACGGCATCGTGGAGATCACGCCCGAGCGCGAGTACATGCTCGTCACCGAGTTCTTCAATGGCGCCGTCGAGATCGGCGAGGCCGACGTCGACGACGCGGTGATCGACCAGGGACTGCTGCTGATCCGCATGTTGTGGGACGCCGGGATCGCCCACCGCGACATCAAGCCGGGCAACCTCATGGTCCGCTCCGGGGAGCTGCTGCTGATCGACGTGGCCTTCGTCCAGGTCCGCCCGTCACCGTGGCGCCAGGCGGTCGACCTGGGCAACATGATGCTCGTGCTCGCAGTCCGCAGCGACCCGCGGCGGGTCTACCGGCGGGCGCTGGCCCATTTCACCGAGACCGAGCTCGCCGAGGCGTTCGCCGCTACCCGCGGGGTGGCCAGCCCGACCCAGCTGCGCGCCTTCATGAAACGGGACCCGCGCGACCTGCTCGGCGAATTCCGCGCTCTGGCCCCGCAGCGGCCGCCGATCGTGCTGCAACGCTGGAGCATCAAGCGGGTTGCCCTGGCGGTCGCGATGCTTGCCGTCATCGCCGCCGCCGTATTCGAAACAGGGGACGCCTTCTTCCCGGCGGCCCGGAATCTGGGCGTCTCCGCCCCCAGCTGCGGAACCGGCCACTCAATGATCCTCAGCGCCCAGGCCGTCCCGTCGTCGGCCCTGCTGCCCTGCCTCGCCGCGCTCCCGGCGGGCTGGAGCATCGGCGGCGCGGACATCTCCAGCGGCCACGCCAGCCTGTGGCTGGACTCCGACCGCGCCGGACCGCGAGCGGTCACCGTCACCCTGACAGCGGCCTGCGACACCACAGGCGCCCGCCAGATACCCTCCGACCAGCCAGGCACGCGGCGATTCGAGCAGCCGCTGAGCCTGGCACCGCAGTTTTCCGACGTGCGCTTCTACACCTTCCCCGGCGGCTGCGCCACCTACCGGTTCAACTTCGCGCCAGGCGCGTCACCCGTGCTGGCCGTCGCCGCCGGCAGCGCGCTGTCGTTCGTGCCCCGGTCGACGCTCGTCGAATCCGTCCGGCGCACCGAGGGCCAGACCCTGTGCGGGCGAGGTGCCGCGTGCCCGGGATAAGCCGGGAAGCGGCACCACAGCGGCGCGAGCACCAGCTTGATGCCGCGCCCCGGTCTCACCTCTGCGGTTCGCCCAGGCTGGCCTGCCGGGCGGGTGCGGACAACCGGGACGCTGGCACGATCATCGTTGTTTCCGCCTCCCGGCGGAGCCACGCAGCCTGCGCATCAGGAAGCGAACGGATTCCGGGTGCCCCGCGGAAAGCTGCCGATCGGCGTGGCATCAGATTGGAAGATTGTCATGATCTCTCGGAGCGCCACAGCCGAGCTCACACCTGGCCAGCCAATGCCTGAGCGGACGCAGCTCAAGGCCGGAGCAGGTCAAACCTGCTCTCCAGTTGCGTGGTGGCGGCGACGATGACGACCCATGCAGCCGGAGAGCCGGCTCCTTCGGCAGGCGCGGGCAAGCCTGGAGAGACGCGGAAGCTGGGCAGGTGGCTGACCCAGTGGTGGTCAAGGGCCCCGGATGGCCGGGTCTACCAGCGCAGATGGGCCGGAGTACTAGTGCCCGCCGCCGGGCTGGGGCTGGTCATCGTGTGCGGAGTGCTCGTGGCAAACCACCTCGTCGCAGGTACAGACGTGGCCCTGTTCCACCGGATCAATCACTGGCCAGGGTGGCTATATCCCCCGATGTGGGTAGTTCAGTTGTCGGGAGTGATCGGGGCGCCTGTCTTGCTGGCCGCCGCGGCCGCGCTCTTCAGGAGATTCCGTTTGGCTGCTGCCCTGGCAGCGGCGACGCTGCTGAAGATATGGCTGGAATCGGTGGCCAAGATGCTTGTACAGCGCGGTCGGCCCGCGGAGACAGTGCCGGACGTGATCCTGCGTGGCAATTCCGCTGCTCATGGGCTGAGCTTCCCCTCAGGTCACGCCATGGTGATCCTTGCGATCACCACTTTGGTGGCCCCCTACCTGAAAGGCTGGTGGAAGGTCCTGCCCTGGGCACTGGCCGCCGCGGTCTGCCTATCGCGCTTGTACCTCGGCGCGCACTTCCCATTGGACGTCATCGCCGGGGCGGGTCTCGGCATGTTGATCGGGGGCGTGCTCAACCTGGTTTTCGGCGTGCCCAGCACAAGTTCCAGCACTCCCAGCCCAACGGGTTCCAGTGAGTTCAACCCCGTCGACGCCCCGGGGCGGCCGAGGTACTGACCCATACCCCGGCTCCCCTCGATCGCATAGTCCCCGGCCAAGACTCGCCCGTTACTGCTGAGCCGCAGGACAGCCGATCACGGCGGGCAAGCCGTCGAGACGACTTCTTGCCGCGAGCAACAACGCGCATAGCAGGATTATCTGCATGCCGACCCGGGCCCGTCCGGCCCAGTTGTCCGCCGCGCCGAGTCGGCGATCCGTTCGCACGTTGGCTTAGAGGTCCCTACGCACTGTGATTAGCGCCGGTTGGCACCCTGCGCGCACACTCCCGCCGTTCTGGACGGCATCCGCGTTCAAGCTCGGACAGGTCCGTGACCGTGCAGATGAGGGTGTTATGTCGTTCTGAGCCACACCGGCGTGGTGTGTGCCAGGAGACCAACCCGTCCGTGCCGATGGCATCGCCGGATTCCCCTACGTCGGCTAGCCCGGATTTTCGGGCGCATTTCCCGGCCGCTCGTCGGCCGGTACCGCCGTCGGGGCCGGTGCGTCCCGTGGGTCGTCGAAAAGGCGAGGCCGGATCGTCCTGGCGGGGGACGCGGCTGGGGCGCTGCGACCGTACGGTCTGGCCCATGGATGTGATCAGCTGCGTGGGCCTGACGAAGCGGTTCGGGCCGGCGGTCGCGGTGAACGGGCTTGACCTGGCCGTCTCGTCCGGTCAGGTCTATGGTTTTCTCGGCCCGAATGGCGCCGGCAAGACCACGACCATCCGGATGCTGCTGGGCCTGATCGCGCCGTCTGCGGGCCGGATCTGTCTGCTTGGCCGGCGCCTTCCCGACCCGCGGGCCGTGGCGCAGGCCGGCTCGATGATCGAGGAGCCTGCTTTCTACCCGTGGATGACGGGGCGGGTCAACCTCGAGGTGCTCGGTGCCACAGGCGGTGGCTGCGGTCCGGGCGAGGTCGCCCGGGTCCTTCACCTGGCCGGCCTGGCCGATGTTGCTGCCCGGAAGGTCAAGACCTACTCCCAGGGCATGCGCCAGCGGCTCGGGATAGCCGCGGCGATGCTCGGCCGCCCGTCTTTGCTGATCGTCGATGAGCCGACCAACGGGCTCGACCCGGCTGGCATCAGGGAAATCCGGGGGCTGCTGCGCGGCCTGGCCGCGGAGGGGACGACGGTATTCCTGTCCAGTCACCTGCTCGCCGAGGTCGAGCAGGTATGCGACCGGGTAGCGGTGATCGTCGGTGGCCGGCTCGTCGAGGAAGGCGCGCCCGCGATGCTCGGCGCGATCAGGCGGCGGGTCCGGGTCGAGGTCCGTGCCGCGGACAGCGGAGCAGCCGCCCGGCTGCTGGCCCGGTGGACGGCCAGGCACGCGGACGGGCAGTTCCTCGTCGAGCACGACAGCGGCCGGGACGTGAACGGCGTCCTGATGGCAGGCGGGGTGATCGCCGAATCGGTGACCGTCGAGCGGCCCGGGCTGGAAGACAGGTTCCTGGAGATCACCGGGAAGCAGGACGCACGTGCCGTGGCTGCTGGCAGCTGAGCTCCGCAAGCTGATCAGGCCGCTGGTGTGGGGAACCGGGCTGGCCATCATCGGTTTCTGCCTGCTCATCACCTGGGGCGGCGCGAACAACGCCCGCGGCGCGCTCGCCAGTCCCCGGATTCCCGATGTCTGCGCGCGGGCTGTGACTGCGCAGTGCCGGCAGGTCACCGCGCACGCGCACGCCGCGGCCCGGACCGCCGCAGCTGCGACGAGCCTGCTCGCCCAGCCCGGCGAGATAGGGCACGTCGCGGCCGGCATGCTCGCCTCGCTGCCTGGCCTGCTGCTGATCGCGCTGGTCGCTGGCGGGCACTGGGGTGGCGAGTGGGGATCCAGGACCATCAGGCAGCTGCTCGCCAGGCAGGGCCGCCGGACCCGGGTGCTCGCCGCCAAATGGCTGACGATCTGGGCTGCGGGAGTGGCGGCGCTGGTGTGCTGCTGGCTGGTCCTGGCCGTAGCCGCCCCGCTGATCGTGGCGGGCGCCGGTCTCCCGGCGGCTCATGTCCCGATGTGGGCTGGCCTGGGCTCGTCGGCATCAGCCGCCGGGCGCGCGGTGATCGTACTCGGGCTGTTCGCCGCCGTCGGGACCGCGGCCGGCGCGATCGCCCGGGGACAGCTCGCCACCACGGCGATCACCGCTGGCTCGATGCTGCTCGCGCTCCTGGTCGCTGGCATCGCGAGCATCGGGCGGCTGTCTCCGGCGTCGTTCGTGCAGGCCTGGATGAACTTTGACGATGCGGGCTACCTGCCCACCAACTTCTGGAGCAGGTTCGTCAGCGGCGGCCAGCAGCCCGGCGAGCTGGCCGGCCTGCTCGGCATCGTGCTCACCGGCGCTATCGCGGCAGTCATCGCCCGCTGGCGATTCTCCGCCGACGTGACGGTGTGACCGCCGCACCGGCGGCATAGGGTCGAGCCGTGTGGAGAGCCTGGCCGCAGCGGCGGCTGCGGGCCGAGACCGTAGACCGGCTACTGGCGGCGGTGCTGCTGGCCTGGGCGCTGTTCGATGTGCCCTGGTGGTGGCGGCCACCAGGGCACGGCGGTTCCGCGCCGGTCATCCTCGGTGTCATCGCGCTGGCCACTGCGCAGTCGGTGCCATTTTTGCGGCGGCGGCAACAGCCGGCCGCAGTGCTCGCCCTGGCCGGCGCAGCCCTGGCGGTCAAGTACCCGGCAGGCCTGAACATATGGTCGGCTGGCGCCGCGGTTCTCGCCGCCGCCTACGGCCTGGGAGCCTACGGCAGCAATACCGTCCGCCGGGCCGGCCGGGCACTGGCGGCATGCGCGCTGCTCGCGGTCTTCATCACGTTGCCGGCCGACCACGGCAGCCACGATCCGGCCATCGCCTGCGCGCTGCTGGCCATAGCGCTGGGCATGGGCGAGGTCACCAGTGCGCACCGCGATACAGCCGCGGCCGCTGCCCGGCACGCGCAGGATATGGAACGGGCCAGGCTGGCGCGGGAACTGCACGACGTGGTAGCCCACCAGCTCAGCGCCATCGCCGTCCAGGCCGGGGCAGCCCGGCTCGCAGCGGCCGGTGACCCGCAGGCGTCGGCGGCCGCGATAGCCGCCATCGAGCGGCAGGCCCGCGGCGGCCTGACCGAACTCAACCAGCTGGTCCGCGAACTGCAGCCGGCCGGGGATACTGCACCGGAGACGTCACCACAGCCGCGACTCGACGACATCCCCGGCCTGATCAAGCGTGCGAGGGAATCGGGTTTGCGAGCTGAGTTGCGCGTCGACGGTGAGCCCCGCCCGCTGCCGGCTGCCGTCGAGCTGGCTGGCTACCGGGTGGTGCAAGAAAGCCTGACCAACGCGATCCGGTATGCAGCGGGCGGCGCGGCAACGATCCACCTGGCCTATCGTGACGACGGGATCATGGTTGCGGTGACCGACGACGGGCCTGGTGCGGCGGCCGCCGCGGCCCCGATTCGTGGTGGCGGGACCGGACTGGCCGGGCTCAGGGAACGAGCCCGGCTGCTCGGCGGACAGCTCGAGGCCGGGAGCGCCGCGGAACGGGGCTTTGCGGTACGCGCGTTCCTGCCAGGTCCGCCGTGACCATCCGCATCCTGATAGTCGACGACCAGCCGGTGGTCCGGGCCGGCGTAGCCATGATGATCGGCACGCAGCCAGACCTCGAGGTGGTCGGCGAGGCGCCCGACGGGCTGGCGGCAGTCAGCAAGGCCGCCGAGCTCAGGCCCGATGTCGTGGTGATGGACGTGCGCATGCCGCGGCTCAACGGGATCGAGGCCACCAGGCGGGTGGCCGCGCTGACGCCGAAGCCGCCGCGGGTCGTGCTGCTCACGACCTTCGACCTGGACGAGTACGTCTTCGACGGCCTGCTTGCTGGTGCCAGCGGATTCCTGCTGAAGCACGCCCCGCCCGAGGAAATCTTGCTCGCGGTGCGGGCTGCGGCTGCTGGTGATGCCCTGGTCTCCCCCGGGCCGATGCGGCGGCTGGTTGAGCATTTCGTCGGTGGCCGGCCACGTCAGTCAGCTGACCTGGACCGGCTCACCGACCGGGAACGCGAGGTGTTCGTCCTGATGGTCCGCGGGCTGTCCAACGCCGCGATCGCCCGCACCCTGGTGATCGGCGAGACGACAGCCAAGACGCACGTCACCCGGATCCTGACCAAGCTGCAGCTGCGCGATCGCGCGCACGCCGTGATCTACGGGTATGAGACCGGACTTGTCCGGCCCGGCCAGGGCAGTGCGCCCGGAACCTTGCCGCCCAGATAGTCAGGCGTGCCCGCTGGCCAGGGTGTCCCCAAAGGTCGTCATGCAGCGACGTCTGGCCAGGCATCCGAGTGCACAGCGCAGTCGGCGTACCTCCTTGACGGGCGGCGCGTGCCGAGTCCGGTCGTCCCCACGACCGAGTCGACGGCGCGCAGAACCGCCGTTATGCTCGGCCGCCCCACCGTCAGATGACCGCTTCCGCTGTGTCCGAACTGGTCGTTATGGCGCCGGGTGGCCAGGGCCCTCGCCTAGGTCCTGGCATGCCTGGCGCACTGGGACGCCCGCCCGGCTGGCGGCGGCGCGGATGTAGGCGACCGCCGCGAACAGGGCGTACTGCCAGAAGTCGTCGGTCTGCCACCAGGCCACCTCATCAAGCAGGTCCGGTTCGGTCCCGCCGTGAAGGGCTGCTGCAGCCAGCACCGCGTACTGGAGCTTCGTGTTCTCCCGTCCGCGCAAGGTGCACTCGGGCAGGAACCGCTCGCGTAGTCCCTCCAGGGGCAGCGGGTCAGCCCGGCTGGCCCCGCACCAGTCCAGCGCGTCCGCCGCGACGCGGATGAACACCTCGCCGGGGAAGGTGTTGTCCCGCGGGTGCAGGGGCGCAAGCTCGCTCACCAGCTCGAAGATGTCAGCGTCGCCGGCGAGTCCGTCGAGCAGGACCCGGCGGGCGGTCACGGTGTCCCCGGGAGCGGGCCGCTTCCTGGCAGGCATATCCCGACGGTACGGCAGAACCACCGATCGCCGGGCGGCCTTACCGGCAGTCTGGAGCCACTTGTCCGCGGGCGTCACGGCTCCGGTCTCAGGCTGGTCGTGACATGGCGTGACGGCTGCCCAGGGTTAGGCTGAGTCTCCGCTCAATCGCTGGGACCTGCAGCTGGCCCAGCCCACCGGGTCCCCATCCGGCCCGGAGGTATCCGATGATCACTGCCACGCCATCCACCGCACTCGCTATGATCCAGCCCCCTTCACCGACGCCGGACGGCTCGCCCTCGCCGGGGTTCCTGGCCGGGTATCGCGCGCAGACCGCGATACCCGGACCGCGGGTCATGTCGAAGACCGGCGCCTGGCTCCGTCCTGGAGGGTGACAGAGCTGTTCCGCGACGCGAACGCGGGAGCGGCGGACAACGACCGGCAGGAGGCCGGGATGCGGAAAGTGATCGCGAACGAGTGGATGACGCTGGACGGGGTCGTGCAGGCTCCCGGCTATGCCGACGAGGACGTGACCGGTGGCTTCGGGCACGGCGGCTGGCACACCCGCTACCTCGATGACCTGTCCATGAACTGGGTGATCGAGAACGTGCGCAGCGCTGGCGGCTACCTGCTGGGGCGCGGCACGTACGAGATCTTCGCCGCCCACTGGCCGGAAGCGCCGGAAGAGCAGCAAGTGCTCGCCGAGCCCCTGAACGCGTTGCCGAAGTACGTCGCCTCGACGACCCTCGGCGAGCCGCTCGGCTGGCAGAATTCGACACTGCTGCGAGGCGACATCGGCGCGGCCGTGCGGGCACTGAAGGCGGAGGGGGGCAAGGACCTGCATGTGATCGGCAGCCCCGGGCTCGTCCAGACCCTGATGGCCCTGGGCCTGCTGGACGAGCTCCGGCTGATGATCGACCCGCTGGTGGCGGGCGGCGGCAAGCGCCTGTTCCGCGACGACGGCGCGCTCCGATCGCTGCGACTGGCTGACAGCCAGGTGACCAGCACGGGCGCGATCATCGCGACCTACGCTGCCGCGGGTGGCTGACCCGGCGATGGCCGGCGGTGCGTTGAGGGCAACGTTCGTGATCTCGAGAGCCGGTTACGCCAGGCTGATCGCCGCCGGGCACCACCAGTTGCAAGAACCATCGGCCCATAGCCGACGCGCTGTTTGGTGGCACGGCCAGCCAGAGCAGGTTGCGATGCTGATCACAGGGCGTGGTCAACCAGCCG
>DAIOWL010000053.1:0-11049 GCA_036758545.1 Streptosporangiaceae bacterium
GGCGAGGACATCCTCGTGCTCGATAAGCGCGGAGCCGGCGCGGGTGCGTCCGGCATCGCCTGCGGCACCGTCCGCAACAACTACTTCCAGCCCGCGATGCGCGAGCTGATGGCGCATTCGGTGTCCGTATGGGAGAGCGACCCCGACGCGTTCTCCTACCATCCGGTCGGCTTCTTGCAGATTGCCCCGGAGGCGATGTCCGAAGACGTGGCGCAGATCTACTCCGAGCAGCAGGCCATCGGCTACCCCTCCGTGCTGGTCGAGGGGAAGGCCGACTGTCAGCGCTACCTGCTCGACATGTTCGATGACTGGCAGGCACCCGGGAGCACGACGGTGCTGCACGAGAAGAAGGGCGGCTACGCGAACAACATCCGCGCGGTTCGCGGCCTGGCGGCGAAGGCGGAAGCCGAAGGCGTGCAGATCGCGGCCGGCGTCCGTGTCACCGGGTTCGGCATCTCCGGGAACGCGGTGACCTCGGTCGAGACCGACCAGGGCGCCATCGCGTGCGACCAGCTGGTGATCGCGGCCGGCCCGTGGATCCGCGACCTGTGGGCCTGGCTGGACCTGCCCGACACGATCACGGTGGCGCAGCCTGGCGGGACCGGCGGCGTGGAGCGGCCGATGTGGACCTACTGGGCGCTGCAGGAGGGCACGCTGGGGATCGAGCCGTCCGAGTTCACCGACAACGAGGGTGGCTTCCCGCCGGTGACCCACGTGGACTCGGACGAGCCGTTGCTCGACGACGTCACCGGTGAGCTGATCACCGACCAGCTGTGGGGCATCTACTACAAGCCGGATTTCAATTTTGCCGGGCTGCAGGGCGGCGCTTCGCCCTACGTGGTGGACAAGCCCGCGGGGACGGTGGCCGTCGACCCGTACGGCCCGCAGAGCCCTGAGTTCACGGTGACCGATGACTTCGTGCGGATGTGGACGTCCGGGCTCGCGCACTGCCACAAGAGGTTCCAGGGAAAGCGGAACCTGTACCGGCACGACCCGACCGGCGGAATCGGCGCCTTCACCCCGGACAGCTTCCCCGTCTTCGACGTGTTCCGTCAGAACGCCTACGTGATCGCCGATTCCAATCACGGGTTCAAGATGATCGGCGTCGGGGCCCTGGTGGCCAGGGAACTGCTCGGGGAGCCGCAGGCACTGCTGGCGCCGTTCAGGTTCGGCCGGTACGGCGCGGGCGAGCTGCACCCGGTGAGCCACTCGCCGTTCCCCTGGAGCTGACCGGTGGACACCATCCGGGTGGGGATGGTCGGGGCCGGCTGGATCGCGCAGGAGCACCGGCGCGTGCTCGGTTCGATGGCGGACGCCGAGCTCGCGGCGGTGTGCGATATCGATCCCGAACGGGCCGGGTCTCTCGCCGCTGGCACCGGCGCACGCACCTACTCGGACTGGCGTGACCTGCTCGACCACGAGGACCTGGGGGCCCTGATCGTCTGCACCCCGCCCCGGTCCCACCGGGACCCTGCCGTCGCCGCCCTGAACCACGGGCTGCCCGTCTACCTGGAGAAACCGATCGCCCGCACGCTCGAGGACGCCGCGGCCATCGTGGCGGCCGCCGGGAGTACCGGCACGGTCTGCGCGGTCGGGTACCAGTGGCACGCGCTCGACCTGCTCGGCGAGCTGCCCGGGCTGCTAGCGGGTCAGCAGGTCGGGCTGCTGGTCGGAACCAACATAGGGCCGACGCAGAGCCGCCCGTGGTTCACCGACATGCGCGCCGGCGGCGGAAACCTGCTGGAGCGCGGCAGCCATCACATAGACCTGGCCCGGGCCGTGGCGGGCGAGGTCGTGGCGGTCCAGGCCGCCGCGTCGCGGATCCGGCTCGCCCGGAACGCGGGGGACGCCGGAGACATCGACGACGCCCTCACGCTCATGCTCGAGCTCGCCTCCGGCGCCCTGGCGACCGTCGTGGTCGCCTGGACCCGGCCGGGCCAGCCGGGCACCTACGGCCTGGACATCATCGCGTCGGAGGCGACGCTCAGGCTCGCTCTCGACCCGGACTTCACCCTCTCCGGCGTGAGCCGGGGCCAGCCGGTCACCCGCCAGGCGGCCTCCCACCCGCTCGAGCGGTCCGTGCGCCGCTTCCTCGACGCGGCCGGCAGCCGCGACCCGGCGGCGGTGGCCTGCACCCCGCCGGACGCGGCCGCCACGCTGGCGGTAGCGGTCGCGGCCGAGCAGGCCCTGCGGACCTCGCGGGCCGTGCAGGTCGGGACCTTCTGAACTGTGCCTACCTGAACAGGGCCTACAGCTGGGTGGCGTAGTCCTGGTAGGTCTTGACGATGCCGGCATCGGTGCCGAGGAACGAGTGCTTGGACATGTCAGGGGTATACCGGGAGGCCGGCGGGACCTTGCCGGCCGCCTCGGCCACGGCGCGGATGTGGTGCGGCGCGGCGCCGCAGCAGACGCCCAGGTAGCGCACGCCAAGCGCGAGGGCGGCGGTGGCGAACTCGGCCAGTTCCTGGCGGGTGCAGGTGAAGGGGTCGAGCGCGGTCGGGAAGGCCTGCGCGCCGCCCCGAGCGGGATCGCGCAGGGCCTGCATCGTCGGCTCCGCCTCGGTCGTCCTGTAGGGGACGGGCAGGGCCGCCACCTCGCAGGACACCGCGTCGCGTACCCGCCCGAGCAGCGGCAGCATGGTGCGCGGCCCGCGGATGCAGTTGAGGCCGACCACGCTGGCTCCGGCCTGCTCCGCCCGGCGGCAGGCCTCCTCCGGACGGCTCTCGTCGCGCAGCGTGCCGTCCCGGTGCACGGCGAACGTCACCACGGCCGGCAGGCCGGCGTCCCGGATCACCGCCAGGGCCAGGAGCGCCTCGCCCACCCAGCTGAACGTCTCGGCGATGATCATGTCCGCCCCGGCCTCGGCGGCCCACGCGACCTGCTCCTCGAACGCGGCCCTGACCTCCGGCACGGCCGGGGACCCTGGCTCGTAGACGTTGGTGTTGCAGACGTTGCCCGCCAGCAGTGTCCCGGTCTGCCTGGCCACCCTGGCCGCGACCGCCAGAGCCTGCCGGTTGAGCGGTTCGAGGATGTCCTCCTTGCCGACGACCCGCAGCTTCTGCCGGTGGCCGTAGTAGGTGAAGGCCTCGACCACGTCGGAGCCCGCGTGCACGAACTCGCGGTGGAGCTCCTCGACCACATCCGGGTGGTCCAGGACGACCTCGGGGACGAACGCTCCCGCCTGAAGGTAGCCACGCCGCTCGCATTCGAACAGGTAGCCTTCGGCGCAGACCACGGGGCCGCGCTCGAGCATGGCGGACAGGTCGGGCATATGGCTCTCCTGGTGGCAGCAGCGGGCGCGGTGGAAACTTGTGGCATGACAGCACAGCAGGAACAGGTCCCGGGCATAGTACCGCCGAACGGGTGCACCGCTGCGTGGGCCGCCGCTAATCCGCGGTCCGGGTCGCTGGCGCAGCGTGCCCGCCGCACGCTGCCCGGCGGCGTCACCCACGACGTGCGGCGGGCGGCGCCGTTCCCGCTCGCCGTCGCGCGGGCCGAAGGCGCGCACAAGTGGGATCTCGACGGGCACGAGATCATCTGCTACGTCATGGGCCACGGCGCCCTGCTCCTGGGGCACAGCGACCCGGCGGTGGTGGCGGCCGTGCGCCATCAGGCGACCCTGGCCTTCCACCCGGGCGCGTGCCACGAACTGGAATGCGAGTGGGCCGAACTGGTCGTGGACCTGGTGCCCTCGGCCGAGCTTGTCCGGTTCACCGCCAGCGGGACGGAGGCCTCGCTGCTGGCCCTGCGGCTGGCCCGGGCGGCCACCGGCCGGCCGCGGGTGGTCAAGCTGGCCGGTCATTTTCACGGCTGGCACGACCAGGTGTCCTTCGGCACGGACCCGCCGTTCCGCGGACCGGACACGGCCGGGGTTCCCGACGTGCTCGGGCCGGTGGTCACCGTGGTGCCGGCCGACGCGCGGGCGGTGGCGGATGCGCTGGCCGGCGGCGACGTCGCGGCCGTCATCCTCGAGCCGTCCGGCGCGGCGTGGGGTACCGTGCCGCTCCCCGCGGGGCTGCTCACCGCGGTGCGGGAGCTGACCGCCGCCACCGGGACGGTGCTGGTCTTCGACGAGGTGGTCTCCGGCTTCCGCTGGTCACCCGGGGGCGTGCAGGCCGCGGCCGGGGTGACACCCGACCTCACCGCGCTCGGGAAGATCCTGGCCGGGGGGATGCCGGGCGGCGCCGTGGCCGGGCGGGCGGACCTGATGGAGCACCTGGCGCGGCCCGGCGATGACCCGCGCCGTGTCGCCCACCCGGGCACGCACAATGCGCATCCGCTGTCGGCGGCCGCCGGGGTCGCCACGCTGCGCCGGTGCCGTTCGGGTGAACCGCAGGAGCACGCGGCCGGGCTCGCGGCTGATCTCCGCGCCGGGCTGACGTCAGCCCTGGCTGAGGCGGGGGTACCGGGGCGGGCGTACGGGGAGAGTTCGGCCTTCCACCTGCTGATCGGCGACGACGGGGCGCCGGAGGAGGCGAGCATGGAGTCGCTCAAGGCCGCCGGGATGAGCCCGGAGCTGTCGGCCGAGCTGCACAACGGGATGCTGCTCGAGGGTGTGCAGCTGTTCCACGGGTCCGGCTTCCTCAGCGCCGCTCATACCGAGCAGGATGTCGAACGGACCGTGGCGGCCTTCGCCGCGACCCTGGGGCGCCTCCCGGCCGCGCTGCTGCCGTGACCGATCTGGTCCTGGCCGGAGGCCGGGTCGTCGATCCGGCGCGGGGAATCGACGGCCGTCTCGATGTCACCGTCACCGGCGGCCGCCTGGCCGCGCCGGGTGCGGACGGGCCGGCCGCCGAGACGGTCGACGTCAGCGGCCTGGTGCTGGTGCCCGGCCTGGTCGACCTGCACACCCACCTGTACGAGGGCGTCTCGCACTACGGTATCGACCCGGACGCGAACTGCCTGCGGCGCGGGGTCACCACCGCGGTCGACGCCGGCTCGTCGGGCGCCCAGACCTTCCCCGGCTTCCGCCGCTACGTCATCGAGCGAGCGCAGACGCGGGTGCTCGCCTTCCTCCACGTCGCGGTCCAGGGGATGATCAGCCGGCTCGTGGGCGAGCTCGAGGACCTCAGGTGGGCTTCGCCGGAGCAGGCCGTCGCGCGGGCCCGCGAGCATCCCGACGTGATCGTCGGGGTGAAGGTGCGGCTGGGGTACCAGATGGTCGGCGACGACCCGGAGCCGGCCCTGCGGCTCGCCCGCCAGGCGTCGGAGCAGCTCGGCCTGCCGCTGATGGTCCACATCATCGACATGCGCAGGCCCATCGGCTGGCTGCTGCGGTACCTGGGCGAGGGCGACATCGTCACGCACTGCTTTCACGCCAACGAGGGCGGGATTCTCGCCCCGGACGGCCGCCTGGACCCGGCCGTGGCCCGCGCCCGGGCGCGCGGGGTCCTGTTCGACGTCGGCCACGGTGCGGGCAGTTTCGCCTACCAGGTGGCGAAGGCCGCCTTCGCCCAGGACTTCCCGCCGGACACGGTGTCGAGCGACCTGCACGCGCACAACGTGGGCGGGCCGGTGTACGACCAGGCCACCACGCTGTCGAAGCTGCTGCACTGCGGGATGAGCCTGGCCGGGGTGATCACGGCGGCGACGGCCGCCCCGGCGGCGGCCATCAGGCGCGGCGGCGAGATCGGCTCCCTGGCGCCCGGGTCGGTGGCCGACCTGACCGGCTTCGAGCTCCGAGCGGGCGGATGGCTGCTCCCCGACGGCGCGGGACGCAGCGAGGTGGTGGAGACGCTGGTCATTCCCCGGCTCGTCGTCCGGGCCGGGCGGGTGCACCGGCTCGAGCCCGTAGAGCCGGTCATACGAGGATCGCCGTGACCGGCCGCGCCGGATCCGCGGGGACGCTGACGGTCACGGGCGGGACAGTGGTCACACCGGACGGGACCCGGCGGGCCGACGTCGTGATCAGGGACGGCACGGTGATCGCACTGGCCGAGGCGGGAGCCGCGCCCGCCGGGGCTGAACGCTTCGATGCCACCGGGTGCTTCGTGCTGCCGGGCGGGGTGGACCCGCACGCCCACATCATGGCGGACGTGGCCGCGGCGACCAGGGCGGCGGCCCTCGGCGGCACGACCACCGTCTTGTCGTTCACCAACCCCGGGCCCGGCGAGGGGGCCGTCGCGTGCCTGCTGCGCCGCCGGGAGGAACTCGCCGCCGCCCGGCCCGCGGTGGACGTCGGGCTGCACGCGATGCTCTACCGGCCGGACCACGTGGTCCCGGCCGACCTGCAGGCCCTCAGGGACGCCGGGGTCTGCGGGATCAAGGTGTTCCTCGCCTACCCCGAACTGGGCATCATGTGGTCGACGCGCGGGCTGTTCGAGCTGATGACCGCGGCCGCCCGGCAGGGGCAGGTCGTCCAGGTCCACTGCGAAGACGGCCAGCTGATCGCAGGGCTGGCCGCCGCGGCGATCGCCGGCGGCCGCACCGGGGCCGCTCTGTTCGCGCAGACCCGCCCGCCGGAGGCGGAGGCGGCGTCGGTGGCCCTGGTGCTGAGCACGGCGGCGGTGACCGGGGCCGCCTGCTATCTCGTTCACCTGTCCTGCGGGCAGGCCGTAGACCAGGTTCGCTTGGCCCGCGAGCGCGGGTCGCCCGCGCTGTACGGCGAGGTCTGCCTTCATCACCTGCTGCTGGATGACCGCTGCTACCGGCGCGCCGACGCCGAGCGCTACCTCGTCGCCCCGCCGCTCCGGCCCCCCGGTCATCCCGAGGCGCTGTGGCAGGCACTCGCGGACGGGACCCTCGACACGGTGGGCTCCGACCACGGCCAGGAACGCTCGAGGACCGCCGGAGCGTTCGCCCCGGACGGGCGGGGCTACGGCTACGGGATCGCGGGCATCGGGGCGCGCCTCCCGCTGCTCCTGTCGCGTGGCCTGGCCCGGGGCCTGCCGATCGAGCGGCTCGCGGAGGTCGGGTGCGCGAATCCGGCCCGCGCGTTCGGCCTCTACCCGCGCAAGGGCGTCCTGGCGCCTGGCTCCGACGCGGACGTGCTGGTCTGGGATCCGGCCGCCGCCACCACCATCGCGGCGGACACCTTCGACGACGGCACAGGCGACAGCGTCTACGTCGGTGAACGGCTGACCGGGCAGGTGCGGGACGTCCTGCTCGGCGGCAGGCCGCTGGTGCGGCAGGGCCATTTCGTGGCCGGCGGCGCGGCCGGGACCTACCTCGTGCCCGGGAACGCGAGCCTGGGCACGTCCTCCATCAACCGGATGGTGTAGGGGTCGGCGGGGTGCTCGAGGACCTGCTCGACCGGGCCGGATTCCACCACCGCGCCGGCCCGGAGCACCACGACGGACTGGGCGATGCTGCGCATGAGCGCCAGATTGTGGGTGATGAAGATCATCGCGATGCGCCGCTCGGCCTGACGGGCGCGGAGCAGCTCCACGATGACAGCCTGCACCGAGACATCCAGCGCTGACGTCACCTCATCGCAGATGAGCAGGTCCGGCTCGACGACCAGGGCGCGGGCGATGGCGACGCGCTGCCGTTCCCCGCCGGACAGCTGGTCAGGGTACCGGGACAGGAAGTCGGCGCCCAGCGACACGTCCGCCAGCGCCTGAGCGGCGCGCTGCGATCGTTCCTGGTACCCCAGCCTCAGGTACTGCTCCAGCGGCTGGGCCACGATCTGGCCCACGGTCTTGCGCGGGTTGAGCGAGGTATACGGGTTCTGGAACACGTACTGCACCCGCCGCAGGACCTGCCGCGGCCGGTCCCGCGCCGCAGCGGCCAGCGGAGCGCCCTCGAACGCGATGTCGCCGGTCCAGCTGCCGTGCAGGCCGACGATGCAGCGGGCGAGCGTGGTCTTGCCCGAGCCGGATTCGCCGACCACGGCCACGCATGACTCCGCGGGCACGTCAACGTCGACGCCGGAGAGTACGGCCTTGCGCCCGTAGCTGGCTGATACGCCTCGCACCGACAGGACCGGCACCTTGCCGTCGGATGCGGCGGGCCGACTGAGGGCGGCGGACGCAGGGCCGGCGGCCGCCCTGATCTGTGTCACCCGAACGCACCGGACGGCACGGGAGTCGACCGGGACGGGCGCGGGCTGATCGGATCGGCACTCGTCGGTGGCGAAGCCGCAGCGGGGAGCAAACGAACAGCCAGCGGGACGGCGGCCGGGCCGCGGTGGCTGACCGTCGATGCCGGTCAGCCTGGCGGCCATGAGCGGCGAGGGCACGGCGCCGAGCAGCCCGCGCGTGTAGGGGTGCAGCGGGTCGCCGAACACCCTGGCCGTCGGCCCGATCTCGATGATCCGGCCCGAGTACATGACGGCGACCTCGCTGACCAGGCCGCCCACGACCGCGAGATCGTGGCTGACGTAGACGGCCGCCACCCCGTAGGCCCGGCACAGGCTCCGGATGGTGTCCAGCACGTGGCGCTGGGTGGAGACGTCGAGGCCGGTGGTCGGCTCGTCGAGCACGATCAGCGACGGGCGGCAGGCGAAGGCCATGGCGAGCCCGACGCGCTGCTGCTGACCGCCGGAGAGCTGGTGCGGGTAGCGGCGGAGCAGGTCGGGCGAGACCTCCAGATGGACCTCGCGCAGGACCTCCAGGATGCGGCCCTCGGGATCGTCGACCGCTCCCGGGTGCACCCGCATGGCCTCTTTCAGCTGCGTCCCGACACGCAGCGTGGGGTTGAGCGCGGCGGACGGGTCCTGGGGCACGTAGGCGACCCGCGCGCCCCGGAACGCCCGCAGCTCGGCACGGGGCAAGCGCAGCAGGTCGACGCCGTCCACGTGGACCTGGCCCGCGCTGATGCGCAGCCCGCGGCGGGAATGGCCGAGCAGCGCGAGGACGACCGTCGTCTTTCCCGACCCGGACTCGCCCACCAGGCCGAGCACCTGGCCGGCCCGGACGGCGAACGAAACGTCACCGACCACATCGGCGCCCGTCCGGCCGAGGCGGACCTCGAGGTTGGTGACGTCCAGCCGTACGTCGCTGGTTACCGGTCCGGGCCCAGACATCACGCCTGCTCCGGACCGAGCTCGTCCACCAGCGCCGCTTCTTCCGGCCGGCGGTCCACGCCGATCGCGACCCGGGCCACCGCATCGGTGAACGTGTTCGTGCCGATGGTGAGCAGGGCGATCAGTATCGCGGGAGCGATTACCGCCCAGGGGTTGAGCGGCAGGCCGACGCGGTTCTCGTTGATCATCGTGCCCCAGTTCGCCGTGGGAGGCGGCTGGCCGAATCCGAGGAAGGCCAGCCCGGCCATGATCACGATGGAGTAGGTGAGCCGCAGTCCCGCCTCCACCATGAGCGGGGAGATGAGGTTGGGCAGTATCTCCCTGGCCATGACCTTGGCCGGCCGCATCCCCTGCAGTTCGGCTACCTTGACGTAGTCCCGTTCGGCAACGTCGAGGGTGGCCGAACGGATCACCCGGGCGACCGCGGGGGCGTGGGACACGCCGACCGCGACCACGATCAGCCAGGACTTGGGGCCGAGCAGGCTCAGCAGCAGCAGCGCGAACACCAGCTGCGGAAAGGACAGGATCACATCCACGCTGCGCATGATGATCCCGTCCGGCGCTCCCCGCAGGTAGGCGGCCGAGATGCCCGCCGCGGCGCCGAGCACGATGCCGATCGCCGTCGCGGCCACGGCCATGAGCAGCAGCAGGCGCCCGCCGACCAGCACCCGGGAGAGAACGTCCCGGCCCAGTTCGTCGCCGCCCAGGGGGAACTGCCCGGACGGCTTGGCGAAGGTCAGCGTCAGCAGCGCGTTCGGCGGATGCGGGGCGAACGCCGGGCCGACCAGGGCCACGAGCACGACGAGAGCCGCCATCGCCAGGCCCGCGGTGCCCCGCGGCGTGCGGGCCGCCGTCCACAGCACGGACAGCCAGGGATGCCGCCCGGCGCGGACCGCGGGGACAGCGGGAGCCGTGGCCGCCATCGCTACCTGGGGATCCTGCGCCGCGGCGAGGCCAGCAGCGCGATGACGTCCGACACGATGTTCACGCAGACGTAGAAGGCGGCGAGCACCACCACGATCAGCTGGATCACCGGGATGTCGCGGTTATCGACGGCGAACACCAGCCCCTGGCCGATGCCGGGGAAGTTGAACACGTACTCGACCACCACCACGCCGCCCGCCAGGTACAGGAAGTTCAGGCCGATCACCTGGATCGTGGGGGCGATCGCGTTCGGCAGCGCATGGACGAGGACGATCCGCCATTCGGGGACGCCCTTCAGCCGCGCCATCTCGACATAGTCCGATTCCAGCGCCTCGATCATGGCCGCGCGCATCATCCGGAAGATGTACGGCACGATCACGATTACCAGCGTCGCCACCGGCAGGATGAGCAATTCCGGCTGGCTCCACGCGTACGTGCCCGGCGGCAGCAGCGAGACCGCGGGGAGCAGGTGCGAGACCACCGTGGAGAACACGATGATCAGGGTGATCGCGACGACGAACTCGGGCAGCGACGTCACCGTGAGCGCGGCGACCGAGAAGACATGGTCGAACAGGCTGTCCTTGCGCAGCGCGGCGACGGCCCCCAGCGCCACTCCGATCACGGCACCGAGCACGCCGGCGGCGAACACGAGCACGGCCGAATTGATGAGCCGCGGCTCGACCAGGCCCCACACCGGCTCGCCGTTCGCGAGCGAGGTGCCCAGCCTGCCGGTGAACAGGCCGGAGAGCCAGCTCCAGTACTGCGCCAGCACGCCCTGGTCCAGGTGCAGCTGATGCTCGAGCGCGTGCAGCCGGGCCGGATTCGCGGACCGGCCCAGGACGGCGAAGGCCGCGTTCCCCGGCAGGACCTCCGTGGCCAGGAACACGATGACGGAAACCAGGAACAGGGTGAGCACGCCGATGGCCAGCCGGCGGGCGGTGAGCACGAGCAGGGGATGCTCGTTCCGGCCCGAGACGGCCTGCTCCGCGGGGGCGGTGGCTGTCGCCACGGCGATCCCTCCTCACCTTGCTGACGAGGTTAGCGTGCGGCCGCAGACACTGCCAGAGCAGCGGAGCCACGCCTGAGGTCCGGGGACAAAAGAGAGTAAACCGTTACCCGGTTTCCACCCGCTAGGTGCTGTTCTCGGCTTTACATGAGTA
>DAIOWL010000053.1:11149-15522 GCA_036758545.1 Streptosporangiaceae bacterium
GTCATCTTCACGATCCGGCGGATCGTCAGCGGGAAGCTGACCGGCGCGACACCGCTCGGGCCGATCGACCTCAAGGGGCTCAAGGCGCTCGACAAGCTCACCGTGCAGGTGCCCATGACCAGCCCCTACGGCAGCTTCACCGACCAGCTGGCCTACTGGTACTACCTCTACATCGTGCCGACCAACTTCAACCCGGCCAAGCCGAACGGGACCGGCGCCTTCAAGTACCAGTCCTTCACCCCGGGTCAGCGCAGCGTCTTCACCAGGAACCCGAACTACTGGAAGACCGGCCTCCCCTACGTCGACTCGGTGACGATCATCGACTTCAGCGACAGCGCCTCCCTGCAGAACGCGCTGTCAACCGGCGTGATCCACGGCGCGGGCGCCCTGGAGGGTCCGCAGATAGCGGCGCTCGCCGCCGACGGGAGCGTGCGCACCGTCAAGTCCCACACCGGGGCGATCACCCCGTTCACGATGCGCGTGGACCAGGCCCCGTTCAACGACGTCAACGTCCGGCAGGCGATGCGGCTCCTGGTGGACCGCAAGCAGCTCATCGACTCGGCCCTGGACGGGTCCGGGACGGTCGGGGCCGACGTCTCGTCCCCGTACGATCCGAACTACGACACCTCGCTGCACCGGGAGCAGGACATCGCTCAGGCCAAGAGCCTGCTGAAGAAGGCGGGGCACGAGAACCTCAAGGTCCAGCTGGTGACCTCGGCGGTGGCCACCGGCACCGTCGCGATGGCGACCGTGCTCGCCCAGCAGGCGCAGGCGGCCGGGGTGACGATCAGCCTGAAGACGGTCGATCCGACCACCTTCTTCGGCCCCAACTACCTGAGCTGGACCTTCTCGCAGGACTTCTACAACTACTCCCCCTACCTCGGCCAGGTCGCCCAGTCTCTGCTGCCGACCTCCCCGTTCAACGAGACGCACTGGAGCCTGCCCCACTACGGCGACCTGTACCGGCAGGCGAACGCGACCGCCGACCCGGCGATGCGCAAGGAGATCGAGCACGAGATGCAGCAGATCGACTTCACTCAGGGCGGGTACATCATCCCGGCCTTCATCGACGCGCTCGACGCCTACAGCACCAAGATCACCGGATACGCGGCCGCCAAGGTGGGCCAGCCGCTGTCCGACTTCAACTTCGAGCAGTTCTCGTTTGCCTGACCCATCTGACCGGCGGAAGGACCTGACAGTGCAATCCACGTTGCTCGCGTCCGGCCTCGGGTTCCCCGAGGGCCCGACCATCCTGGACGACGGGCGGGTCGTGTTGTGTGACGGCAACACTGGTGAGCTGCTGGTCTATGACAACGGCGCCGTCTCTTCCTACGCGCGTACCGGCGGCTCGCCGTGGGGTACGGTGCCCGGCTCGGACGGGGCCATCTACGTGACCCAGGGCGGCAACGTGCCGGGCAGCGGGGACGTCAGCGCCGTCTCCGGGATCCAGCGGGTGAACCCGGACGGGACGGTCGAGCTGCTGTGCTCGCAGGTGGCGGGGTATCAGCTGTACGGGCCGAACGACCTGGCCTTCGGGCCTGACGGCCGGCTGTACTTCACCGAGTCCGGGTCGGAGCAGGACTTCCGGTTCGACGTGCGCTCCCCCGGCCGGCTGTTCGCGGTGGATGGATCGGGCACCGGCGAGATGCTGCTGGAACTGCCGGGGGTCTACCCGAACGGGATCGCCTTCGACCGCGACCAGCGGCTCTACTGGACCGAGTCGATGGCGCACCGCGTCCGCCGATTGGAGGACGGCAAGCCGGTGACGTTCTGCCAGCTATCCGACGATCACGTTCCGGACGGCATGGCGTTCGCCGCCGACGGGCGGCTGTTCGTGGCCACCACCGTCTCGCAGGGCGTCACCGTGATCTCACCCGACGGGCAGGTCCTGGCCGAGATCAACCTCGGCGAGCACGCCACGAACTGCGCCTTCGACGGCCCCGCGCTCTACGTGACCGCCACCGGGACGGCCGACATCGAGGCCTCGGAGCGCACCGGCACCTTCTGGCGGGTGGACACCGATGCCGACGGCGGCCTGGAGCTCATCCCGGGGCGGCTGTAGCGGGCGGCGCCGGCTGGGCCGCCAGGAACTCGCGGAGTTCGGCCGCGCTGGCCGGCGCGATGCCGTCCGGGACGCCGACGCCGACGTGCGCCAGGGCCTCGGCGAGCCCGTCGCGCTCACCGACGAGGATGAAGCCGTAGCCGCGCCGGGAGAACTCCTCCACCTGCTCGGCCACCTCGGCCAGCAGCGGGCGGGCGACCTCGGCCGGGTAGCCGGCGTCGGGTAGCTGCATCACTCCCCAGCCCGCCGCGGCCAGCACGGCCAGCCCGTCGACCTGGCCCGGCTGCGGGTTGACGTAGCGGTCGGCCACCAGGGCCACCCGGTAGGAGCGCTCGTCACGCATCGCCGTGCTCCAGGACCGACTCCAGACGGGCCCGCTGGACGGCCTCGTCGTGCCCCGGAATCGCGTGTGTCTCGCCGGCCACCCGGACGGTGATGCCGCGCCGGCCGAGTTCGGCGTGCAGTTCCTCCACGTAGATGCCTTCTCCGCTGCTGAGCTCGGGTGAGCCGTCCGGCCAGGCCGGCCGGCCACCGCGCTGCGGATCGGAACTGGTGATGGTCACGCCCATCGACGGGCTTCCCTCCACGCCGACCAGGACGATCTCCTCGCCCTGCTGGACGCGGGCCTCGATCGCGCCGGCCACGGCGGTGGCCAGCCGCTGGCAGTGCCGGCGGAACGCCGCGGTGTCGTACTGCTCCCGCACCGCCCAGAACCGGTTCAGCCCGGCGAAGCCGAGCTCGGGGCAGGGCATCTGCTCGATCCGCCAGCCCCGGGCGCGCAGCACGTCCACGATCGGCGAGTACACGCCCGCGCAGTGCGCGCCGTCGCGCACCTTGGAATTCTGGTTCAGCAGGCAATGCGCCACGAATGCGACACCCATGAGGCGAGCATACGGCGGCGGTAGGCTCATCGGATGGCCCGTTCCGCCGTCGTAACCGGCTCGTCCTCGGGGATCGGGCGGGCTATCGCCGTCCGGCTGGCTTCGGACGGCTTCTGGGTGCTGCTCGCCGATATCCGCCGTGACCCGATCACCGGCGGCGAGCCCACCGACGATCTCATCCGGGCCAGCGGCGGCGCCTGTGAATACCTGGCCGCCGATGTGTCGGACCGGCAGGACTGCGACGGGCTGGTCGCGCGGGCCGTGGCGCAAGCCGGGCGGCTGGACGTCCTGGTCAACAACGCCGCGCTGGCCGGCCGCCACTCCAGGCCGCTGCTCGGCACCGAGGACGACGATTTCGACGCGATCATGGCCGTCAACCTCCGGGGCCCGTTCATGCTCTGCCGGGCGGCCGTCCGCCAGATGCTGACGCAGGATTTCCGGGGTGACGCCCGGGGCCGGATCGTGAACATCACCTCCCAGCACGGCATGGTCGGCGCGCCGGGCCACGCCGCGTACGCCGTGAGCAAGGCCGGGCTCGTCCAGCTGACCCGCCAGATCGCGGTCGAGTACGGCCGCGACGGCATCATCTGCAACGGCGTCGCCCCCGGCAAGGTCGTCACCGGCACGCCGGGCGACCTGAGCCAGAGCGAGACGACGGCGGCCTACGTCCGGTCACGGACCCCGTTCGCCCGGTTCGGACAGCCGACGGACGTCGCCGCGGCGGTCGGCTTCCTGGCCTCGGACGAGGCCACCTACATCAGCGGCGCGACCCTGATGGTCGACGGCGGCTGGATGGCATACTAAGCCATGACCAGCCCGGATCGCCCCGCCCACCCCGGCCCTGTGCGCGACTTCGTCGGGTACGGCCCGGAGCCGCCCGACTTCGACTGGCCCGGCGGTGCCCGGATCGCGATCAACCTCGTGGTCAACTACGAGGAAGGCGGCGAGTACTCGCTCAACGAGGACGGCGTCAACGACACCTGGGGTGAGTACTCGTTCCAGTACGGGCCCGACATCCGGGATATCGGCACCGAAACGCACATGGAGTACGGGAGCCGGGTGGGAATCTGGCGGTTGTGCCGCCTGATCGACCGGTACCAGATCCCGGTGACGTTTTCCGCCTGCGCGCTGGCCGTGGAACGGAACCCGCCGCTGGGCGAATGGCTGCGGGCCCGGGACCATGACGTGCTCGCTCACGGGTACCACTGGTACGGCCCGGACGCGGTCGGCATGAACCGGGACCAGGAGCGTGACGAGATACGCCGGGCGGTCGATTCGCTCCTGCGGACCACGGGCCAGCGGGCGCGAGGCTGGATGGTCCGGTCCTTCCCCACCGTCAACACCAGGGAACTGCTGGTCGAGCACGGCGGCTTCGTGTACGACTCCGACGCCAACAACGACGAGCTTCCCTACTACGCCGACACGCTGGG
>DAIOWL010000054.1:0-11456 GCA_036758545.1 Streptosporangiaceae bacterium
GTGGCCAGCGGGAACAGCCGCCCGACCAGGGTCCCGACGGCGTCCGGGAGCAGCAGCCTGCCCCCGGAACTGGCCAGCATGACCGGATCCACCACCAGCGGCAGGGCGCGCGGCGCCAGTGCCTCGGCGACGGCCTCGATCAGCTCGGCGGAGAACAGCATGCCGGTCTTGGCGGCGTCGGCGCCGATGTCGTCGAGGACCGTCTCGATCTGCGCCCGCACGAAGTCCGGCGGCACCTCGTGGATGTCGCGGACCTCCACGGTGTTCTGCGCGGTCAGCGCGACGACGGCGGCCATGCCGTGCGCGCCGCAGCGAGCGAAGGCCTTCAGGTCGGCCGCGACGCCGGCCGCGCCGCCCGAATCCATCCCGGCGATGGTGAGGACGCGGGGCACACGGGCGGTCACGACGGCAGCTCCGGCCGCCCGTCCACCGGGCTGGACGCGCGGGCGTGCCAGCGGCGCGGGATGCGCCCCGCGGTCCGGGCAGCGTGCCCGGCCGTTACCGCCAGCCGCATCGCGGTGGCCATCCGCTCCGGGTCGGCCGCCCGGGTGATGGCCGAGGCGATGAGGACCGCGTCGCAGCCCAGCTCCATGGCGAGGGCCGCGTCGCTGGCCGTCCCGATCCCGGCGTCCAGGACGACCGGGACGCCGGCCTGCTCGACGATCATCGCGATGTTGTGCGGATTGCGGATGCCGAGGCCGGACCCGATCGGCGCACCGAGCGGCATGACGGCGGCGCAGCCGGCCCGCTCAAGCTGCCGGGCCAGGATCGGGTCGTCATTGGTGTAGGGCAGCACGGTGAACCCGTCGGCGACCAGCAGCCGGGCCGCGTCGAGCAGCTCGACCGGGTCGGGGAGCAGGGTGTGGTCGTCGGCCACCACCTCGAGCTTGACCCAGTCGGTGCCCAGGGCTTCCCGGCCCAGCCTGGCCACGAGCCTGGCCTCGCTGGCGGTATGGCAGCCGGCCGTGTTCGGCAGGATGCGCACGCCGGCCTCGCGCAGCGTGCCGAGCAGCGAGCCCTCTCCGTCCGGGCTGACCCGCCGCATGGCCACGGTGGTGAGCGCGGTCGCCGAGGCGTCGAGCACCCGGCGCAGCACCTCCAGGCTCTGGACTCCCCCGGTACCCAGGATCAGCCGCGAGCTCAGCTCCTGCCCGGCCAGGGTCCACCGCTCGATTTCGGCCGCGGCCCGCGGCTGGCTGCCTGCCGGAGCCTGCGGCCGGCTCAGCACATCGGCGTCACTCATGATCATCCTCCCTGCACGGCCGTGACGACCTCGACCTGGTCGCCGCGGCGGAGCGGCGTGGCGGCCCACGAGCCGCGCGGCACCACCTCGCCGTTGACGGCGGCGGCGACGCCGGACGGGGCGCTGGTCAGCTCGGCGACGGCCTGCGCGACCGAGCTGCCGTCGGGCAGGTCCCGCGGCTCGCCGTTGAGTGTCACCGGGACGCTCACCTGTCCCCCTGCCTGGTCAGGAAGCGCCCGGGGCCGAATGGCTCCCATTCGGGCGCGGGCGGGCGGCCGGTGAGACAGGCGACGGCCGCGTCCGCGGTCGCCGCCGACATCAAGATGCCGTTGCGGTAATGCCCGGTGGCCAGCAGCAGCCCGCCGGGACCGGCGCCGCCCACGATGGGCCCGTTGTCGGGCGTACCGGGCCGCAGCCCGGCGCACGTCTCGGCGAGGATCAGCTCGCTCGTCACCGGGAGCACGCTCATGGCGTCGTGCAGCAGGTCGTGCACGGCCCCCGCGGTCACCGTCAGGTCCGGCCCGCGCTCTTCCTGGGTGGCGCCCACGATCACCTCGCCGTCGGCCCGCGGCACCAGGTAGACGTCCGCGCCGCGCACCGTGGCCCGGATCGTGTGGGTGAGGACCGGTGGCATGCCGTCCGGGTGCCGCAACCGCAGCAGCTGTCCCTTGACCGGCCGGACCGCGGACCGCAGCCCGGCGGGCAGGCCGTGCACCGCGCCCGACCAGGAGCCGGCGGCCACCACGACCCGGTCGGAGCCGATCTCGCCGCTTTCCGCCAGCGCGACACCGCGCACCCGGGCGTCCTCGCCGTCCACGCCGTCCGCGGTCAGGACCGCGGTCACCCGGTCCCGCACGACCCGCACCCCGGCGGCCGCGGCCGCCTCACGCAGCGCCGCCGCGTACCGCCGGTTGTCGACCGACCAGTCCCCCGGGAACAGCACCCCGCCGTGCACGTCCGGGGTGAGGAAGGACTCCAGCTTGCGGCAGGCCCGGCTGTCGAGCTCCTCGGCCTCGAGCCCGGCCGAGCGGCGGAACGCCGTCAGCCGCGTCAGCGCGGCATAGTCGCCCGCGTCGTAGGCGACGGCCAGCGTGCCCTCGCGGCGCAGGCCGACCCGGTGGCCCGTCACCTGCTCGAGCTCCGCTGCGAACGACGGGAACCTGGCCAGGGCGAGGAGGTTGACCTGGAGCAGCGCGCCCTCGCCGAACAGGGCTTCCGAGACCGGGGCGAGCATTCCCGCTGCCACCAGCGACGCGGCGTCGCCGTAGGCCGGATCGGCCAGGACGACATCGAGTCCGGCCGCCGCGGCCCGCCAGGCGATCGCGGTTCCGATGACACCGCCGCCCGCGATGACGACATCTGCGGTCACGGCCACTCCCTTCGCCGGCATTACCCGGATCAGGTACGACGGTCGGAGGCGCACTGCCTCCCTCTCAGCCCCTGCGGGCTCCCGTGTTCGGAAATTGTTTCCGACAGTTCACCTTATATCAGCCGCGCGGGCCGGGTCCCTGGCTGGGGACCCGCCAGTGGTTGGATAGGCCGGTGACCAGCGATCTGCGGGCGCGGCTGGCGGATGCGCGCCTCTACCTGTGCACCGGCTCCCGCCGGTCCCAGGGCGACCTGCCGGAGTTCCTCGACGCGGTCCTCGACGCCGGCGTGGACATCGTGCAGCTCAGGGAGAAGGGCCTGGAGGCGGGCGAGGAACTCGGCCTGCTCGAGGTGTTCGCGGCCGCCTGCCGGCGACACGGCCGCCTGCTGGCCGTGAACGACCGCGCGGACGTCGCGCTCGCCGCCGGGGCCGACGTGCTCCACCTGGGGCAGGACGACCTGCCGGTGCCGGTCGCGCGCCGCATCCTCGGCCCGGGCCCGCTCATCGGCCGCAGCAGCCACAGCCCGGACCAGTCCGACGCGGCGGCCGCCGAGCCCGGCGTGGATTACTTCTGCGCCGGCCCGCTGTGGACCACGCCGACCAAGCCGGGCCGGCCGGCGACCGGGCTGGACCTGCCCCGCCACGTCGCGGGGCAGCACCCGGGCCGGCCGTGGTTCGCGATCGGCGGCATCAGCCTGGACCGGCTGGACGACGTGCTGGCCGCCGGGGCCACCCGGGTGGTCGTGGTCCGCGCCATTACCGAAGCGGACGATCCCGCCGCCGCGACCCGGGCGTTCGCCAGCCGCCTGCGCTGACGCCGCCGCCGGTGATCCGCTGCCCCGGTCGGCGACGTACCTGGTACAGGGAGGGAATCATGGCGAATCCAGCGGGCCGCAGGATGATGGCCGAGATCGACGGCGACTTCGTGGTGTTCCTGATCGGGGCGCGCTTCAACAGCTTCCACCTGCTCAAGACGGTCCTGGACCTCGGCGGCAGGCGCGGCATGAAGCACATGCTCGACTACCTGGTCGCGCACCCCGAGAAGGGCCTGCTCGGCTACCAGATGGGGCTGCCCACGATCGTGCAGTACTGGCGGTCCTTCGATCATCTCGAGGCGTTCGCGAACGACACCGGCGACCCGCACGTGGCCGTGTGGCGCAACTACTGGCACCGGGTCGGCACCAGCGCCAGGACCGGGATCTGGCACGAGACGTACCTGGTCCGGGCGGGCGAGTACGAGGCGATCTACGGGAACATGCCGCCGTTCGGGCTGGGCAAGGCGGGCCGGCTGGTCCCGCTGGCCGAGGGCAGGACCGCCCGCCAGCGGTTCCGCGCCGCCGCGTCCGGGACGGCCAGCTAGAGAGTGTTCGGGCCGAACGGGCTGGCAGCGATGTGAACCACGGCGATGTCACATTGCGGTGGTCAGGACCACAACAGAGTCACATTGCCGTGGTTCGGCCGTCTGGATCGCCGATGCTGCTGTGAAAGGCGAGGCCAGCGGGGTTACAAAGGGGAGAGCATCTCGCTGGCGGAGCAGGTCGGCGGACGAAGGGAGAGCATCTCGCTAGCGGAGCAGGTCGGCGACGGCGGCGATGCCTGCCTCGATGGCGCGCTCGCCGGTTAGCCCGAAGCCGAGCACGAGCTGCGGCGGGGCCGGGACGCGGACGGCGCGGAAGGGCTGCATTCCGTACAGGCCGACCGAGCGCCGCAGCGCCTGCGCCACGACCGCGTCCTCGTCGGCGCCCTCCGGCAGGTGCGCCACCGCGTGGAAGCCGGCCGCCAGGCCGGTGAGCCGGACGCCGGGCGCGTGCCGCTCCAGCGCTCCGATCAGCGCGGTGCGCCGCCGCGCGTACACCCCGCGCATCTTGCGCAGGTGCCGGTCGTAGCGTCCCGACCTGATCAGGGCGGCCAGCGCGAGCTGGTCAAGACCGGAGGTGCCGCGGTCAGACAGCAGCTTCTCCTCGGCGACCGCGGCGGACAGCGCCGGCGGGGCGAGGACCCAGCCCAGCCGGACCGCGGGCGCCAGCGACTTGCTGACCGTGCCGAGGGTGAACACCCGGTCCGGGGCGATGCCCTGCAGCACGCCGACCGGCTCGCGGTCGTAGCGGAACTCGGAATCGTAGTCGTCCTCGACGATGTACCCGTCGTGACGGCTGGCCCACTCCACCAGCGCGTGCCGCCGCGCCGCCGCCAGCACCACCCCGGTCGGCGCCTGGTGCGCCGGGGTCACCACCACCGCACGGGCCCCGCTGGCCGCCAGCGCGGCCACGTCGACCCCGAGGTCGTCGACCGGCACCCGGACCGCCGGCGCGCCCGCCAGAACAGCCGAACGCACCGAGGTGCTCGTCTCGTCGTCGCCGTAACCGGGGTCCTCGAAGGCCACCCGTCCGACGCCCAGTCGGCCCAGCACCTGCAGGACCAGGTTGAGTCCCTGGGCGAAACCGGTGCAGACGACGAGGTCCTCCCCGATGGCGGCGGCGGCCCGGACCCGGCGCAGGTACGCCGCGAGCACCTCGCGCAGCGCGGCGCTGCCGCGCGGGTCGCCGTAGTCGAGCTCGGCCGTTGCCACCGACTGGCAGGCCTCCCGCATCGCCCACACCCAGTCACCGCGCGGGAAGCTGGCCAGGTCGGGGACCCCGGACCGAAAATCCGCGATCAGCCTGGGTGCCGGCGCGGCGGGCCGGGACGCCGCAACGGGCGCCGGGGCCGCGGGATAGGCGCGCGCCGCCACTTTGGTCGCCGAACCGACGTGGCTGTCCAGGTACCCCTCGGACAGCAGCTGGCCGTAGCACTCCTGCACCAGGCCGCGGGATACCCCCAGCTCGCGCGCGAACTCGCGGGACGAGGGCAGCCGCTCCCCCGGCTGGAGCCTGCCGTCCCTGATCGCGTCGCGGAGCCCGGTCTCGAGCTGGGACCGGAGCGGCTGGTCGCTGCCCCGGTCGAGCCGCAGGAGCAGTTCCGGTCCCAGGCCGGACCACTGGATCGCCATGGCAATGGACAGTAGCCGCTCGGCCGGGTCGCGCCAGGTGTAACCGGCCGCCCGCCGTCGTGTAACCATGGGCAGATGCGGATCGTCAGCGTCGAATCGACAGACCTTTTCGCCGGAACCGCGCAGCGCCCGTTGCAGCTGATCCGGATCACGCTGGTAAACGAGGGGGCGGGCATGCTGGCCACCCCCGCGATGTCCGCCGCGATCAGCGTGCAGGGTCCGGGGGTGCGAGATCCAGGCCCGTTCGGTATCAACGACATGAGCCCCGGCGAGCAGAAGGCGTTCGAGGTCCCGGTGGAGATCGCCGCGCCCTACCAGCCGGGCAGCACGCGGCAGGTCACGGTGACCGTCACCAGCGACGCCGGGCGCACCCAGGCCGAGGCCGGCCTGACCGTGGCCGAACCCGGCTGGACCATGTGGATGGTCAGCCACTTCCACTACGACCCGGTCTGGTGGAACACCCAGGGCCAGTTCACCGAGGCCCGGCTGAGCCTGCCGGAGGAAGACGGCAGCCTGCCCGACGTCAGGAGCGCCTTCGAGCTGGTCGGCGCGCACCTGGACAAGGCCAGGCGGGACGCTGACTACAAGTTCGTGCTGGCCGAGATCGACTACCTCAAGCCGTACTTCGACGCCTTCCCGCAGGACCGCGAGGACCTGCGGCGGCTGATGGCCGAGGGCCGGGTGGAGATCGTCGGCGGCAACTACAACGAGCCGAACACCAACCTGATCAGCGCCGAGGCCATCATCCGCAACGCCGTGTACGGCGTCGGGTTCCAGCGGGACGTGTTCGGCGGCGACCCGCGCAGCGCGTGGATGGTGGACGCGTTCGGCCACGACCCTGGCTACCCGGGCCTGATGGCGGCGGCCGGGCTGACCTCCTCGGCGTGGGCGCGCGGTCCTTTCCACCAGTGGGGCCCGTCCGGGGCCGACGGCGGCGACCGGCGGATGCAGTTCAGCACCGAGTTCGAGTGGATCTCCCCGGACGGCGGCGGCCTGCTCACCGCGTACATGGCGCACCACTACGGCGCGGGCTGGCGGCTGCACTCGCCGCCGGACCTGATCGCGGCCGAGCTCGAGGCGTACGGGCAGTTCCGCGGGCTGGCGCAGGTCGCGACCACCCGCAACGTCCTGCTCCCGGTCGGCTCGGACCACGTCATCCCGGCCCGCTGGGTGACCGACATCCACCGCGACTGGAACCAGCGCTACGTGTGGCCCAGGTTCGTCACCGCGGTGCCCCGCGAGTTCTTCGACGCGGTCCGCACGGAGGCCGCCGGGCCCGGCTCGAGCGCCTGGATCAGCCCGCAGACCAGGGACATGAACCCGGTGTACACCGGCAAGGACGTCTCCTACATCGACACCAAGCAGGGTCAGCGCGCGATCGAGACCGCGGTCACCGAAGCCGAACGCCTCGGCACCCTCGCCTGGCTGGCCGGCGCGCCGTACCCGCACGCGGCGCTGGACAAGGCCTGGCGGATCCTGGCCTACGGCGCCCACCACGACGCCATCACCGGCGTCGAGTCCGACCAGGTGTACCTGGACCTGCTGGGCAGCTGGCGGGAGGCCTGGGAGCTCGCCTCGGCCGCCCGCCGCGACGCCGCGGCGTACCTTTCCGGCCCGGCCCCGGACTCCGGCCTGACCGTCACCGTGGTCAACGGGCTGGCCCGGCCGCGGGACGGGATGGCCCGGGTCACGATCGCAGTGGACCGGGGTGACATGGAGTGGCTGGAGCTCCGCGACGACGCCGGCCGGCTGGTGCCAGCGCTGACCGAGGGGATCAGGCGACGGGACGACGGCTCGCTGGCCGAGGTCACCCTGACCTTCCGGGCCCGGGACGTGCCGGCGCTCGGGACGCGGACCTACCGGCTGCAGGCCGCGGACACCGGCGCGGGCGGATGGCAGGAGTCCGCCGGGACGGCGATCGAGAACGACGCCTACCTGGTCACCGCGGATCCGGCGCGCGGCGGGACGGTCAGCGTCACCGACAAGCGCACCGGCGCCCGCGTCCTGACCGGGCCCGGCAACGAGCTGGTCATCCAGGACGAATACGCGCAGCACCCTCGGCACGGCGAGGGTCCCTGGCACCTGGCGCCCAAGGGACCAGGGCTCGGCTCGTCCTCGGTCCCGGCCGTGGTCCGGGCCGAACGGTGCCCGGCGGGATCCCGGCTGGTGGCCTCGTTCAGCCTGGACGGGCTGGACGTGACCCAGGAGACGGTGCTCTGGGATCACGCCGAACGGGTCGAGTTCCGCACCCACGTGGACTCCTACGCCGGGCGCGACCGCCTGCTGAGGGTGGGCTTCCCGGCCGACGTGCCGGGCGGGCTGCCGGTCTACCAGACCGCGACGGCTGTGATCGGCCGGTCGTTCGGTGTCGTGGATGTCGACTCGGCCGACCACTGGTACACGCTGGACAATCCGGCGTACCAGTGGTTCGGGCTTGGTTCGGTGGCGCGCGTCACGGACCGCGGCGGGCTGGCCCAGGCGATCGGGGTGGCCGAGGTCGTCTGCCCGGAGGCACCGAACGGGCTGGGTGATCTGCTCCGCGACCTGCTGGTAGCGCTCGCGGCGGCGGGCGTGACCGCGACCTGCAGCCAGGCCGACGGATCGAGGTACGGCGCGATCGACGTGGACTCCAACCTGCCCGACGTCCGGATCGCGATCGGCGGCCCCGAGGTCAACCCGTTCACCGCCGAGGTGCTGGCCGCCGCCGGGCCCGGATACGCCAAGGCGCTGGCGGCCCGCCAGGCCTCGGCGCCAGCCGCGCGGCTGTGGGTGCCCGGTTCCCGGGACCGGGCCGACGCCTTCGGCCCGGACGCTGACGTGCGCGGCCCCGGCGACCTGCCCGTACTGATCCTGGCGGGTGACCTGGCCGCGGCGGTCGCCGGCCTGGCCGGTGACCTGGCCGACGCGATGGTAGACGCCGGCGACCCGGTGAACGGCGAGGCCAGCCTCACCGGGGCGGTACCCCTGGCGGACCGCTCGGTCGCGGTGCTGAACCGGGGCACGCCCGGCTGCGTGGTCACGCCGGACGGGACGCTGCACCTGTCGCTGATGCGCTCGTGCAGTGCCTGGCCGTCCGGGATCTGGATCGACGGGGACTGCCGCACCGCGCCGGACGGCAGCAGCTTCGCCTGGCAGCACTGGAGCCATACGTTCGAGTACGCGCTGGCCTCCGGGCCCGGCGACTGGCGGGCCTCGGGCTTCAGCCTGGCGGCCGAGGACTACAACCACGACCTGCTCACCGTCATGACGCCGCCGTCCTCGCGGCATGAAACCAGGGATCCAGGGCGTTCTGACGCCGTGAAACCCGGGGTTCAGGACGTTGAGACAGCGACCGGATCCGGGCATCTGTCGGTGGAGCCGGCCACGGTCACGCTCGGCGCGCTGAAGCCGCGCGGGAACCCGCTCGCCGCCGGGCGGACGGGGGCGCTGACCGGGGGTGACACCGTCACCGTGCGGCTGCGGGAAACCAGCGGGCGGCCGGTCACCGCCCGGGTGCGGTTCCCCGGCGTCTCCGCCGCGTGGCTCACCGACCTGCTGGAGGAGTCCGACGGCGCTCCGCTTCCCGTGGAGGACAACGCGGTTTTTGTCGATTTGCCGGCATTCGGCACCGCAACGGTGGCGCTGCGGGCTGGTTCGCCCGGCCCGGCGGGCGCCGGTTCCGGCACCGAGCCGGTGCAGCCGGTCTACGCACGCTACTGGCTGCACGGGAAGGGGCCGGCGCCGGCCGGGAACCTGCCGGTCGCCGTGCACCTGTCCCCGGTCCGGATAGCCCTGCCTGATCCCGGGCCGAACCCGGGCGAGGCGGCGGCGCTGACGCTGACGGTGGGCTGCGGGGCCGAGCCGGCCTCCGGCAGGGTCGAGCTGGTGGCGCCCGGCGAGGTGACCGTTACCGCGAGCCGGGACCTGCGCTACGACCTGGCCCCCGGCGGCTACGCGGCCTGGGGCCTGACGGTGCGGGTGCCACCGGGGACCGCGCCCGGGCGGTACTTCGTCGGGGCACGGCTCCGCGACGACCTCGGCCACCTGATCGAGGACACTGTCATGGTGGCGGTCGGCGAGCGACGCTGGCCCGATCCCGCCCTGCCGGCCGCCGACTCCCTCGAGCTGATGCAGGTCGATTACGCCGCGGGCGCGGCCGAGGCGGAGGTGGCGGTGCTGACCCCCGGGCTGCGGCTCGAACCGGGCAGCGACGGCGAGCTGCAGGTCCGCGTGACCAGCGGGCTGGCCTCGGAACTGCGTGGCGAAGCCCAGCTGGTCTCGCCGTTCGGCAGCTGGGAGATGCTCGGGCCGTGGACGCAGGGCTTCAGCGTCGCGCCGGGCGCGAGCGCGGTGCTGCGATTCGCCGTGCACGTGCCGCTGACCGCTCGTCACGCACAGTCGTGGGCGCTGGTAAAGGTCATGTACTACGGCCGGGTGCGGTACACCGAGGCGGTACCCGTTGTCATCGGACCGGTCAACTGACCTAGCTACGCTGCGTGCGAACGGATACGGTGAGAGACTCTAGTTGTTCCCGAATTCAAGCGTGAGACTTCCAGAGGGCCCATGCAGTCCGCTACCGCGATACTCACCGGCAACCTGCCAGCGGAGCCGAACAGCTTCATCGGCCGCGAGCGTGACCTGGCCGAGCTGGCCAGGCTGCTGGGCGAGGTCCGCGCGCTGACGCTCAGCGGCCTGGGCGGTATCGGCAAGACGCGGCTCGCGGTGCGGCTGGCCCGCGACGTGCTCTCCGGCGAGAACCCGGACGAGGGGCGGGGCGACCTGGACGAGGCGTGGCTGGTCGAGCTGGCCGACTGGCACGGCCCGGTCGCGCAGGCGGTGGCCACCACCCTGGGGGTCCGTGAGGAGCAGGGGGTCCCGCTGGCGCAGACGCTGGCCGAGGCGCTGCGCTCGCGGCACATGCTGCTGATCCTGGATACGTGCGAGCACCAGGTCAGCGACTGCGCCACGCTGGTGCAGCTGCTGCTGGCCCGGTGTCCGTGGCTGCAGATCATCGCGACCAGCCGGGAGCCGCTGCGGGTGCGGGGCGAGACGGTGTGGCGGGTGCCGCCGCTCGACCTGCCGCCGGACGACGCCCCCAGCACCGAGCTGGCGGCCCACGAGGCGGTCCGGCTGTTCGCGGCGCGGGCCGCGGGGGCCCGGCCGGGGTTCACGCTGACGTCGGAGAACACGGCGTCGGTGGCGCGGCTGTGCCGGACGCTGGACGGCATCCCGCTGGGCATCGAGCTGTCCGCGGCCCGGGTCCGGGCGCTGTCGGTGGAGCAGATCGCCGACCGGCTGCGGGATCGGTTCCAGCTGCTCAACTCCGGCGACCGGACCGCGCCGCTGCGGCAGCAGACGCTGCGGGCCACCGTGGACTGGAGCTTCGAGCTGCTGGACTCCGACGAGCAGATGCTGCTGCGGCGGCTGGCGACGTTCTCCGGCTGGAACCTGGACATGGCCGAGCAGGTGTGCTCGGACGAGGCCATCGGGCCCGACGCGGTGCTCGGGCTGCTCATCTCGCTGATCGACAAGTCGCTGGTGGTGCTGGACGGCGAGGCGGCGGGCGACGCCCGGTACCGGCTGCTGGACACGATCAGGGAGTACGCCGGCGAACGGCTGGCCGCCGCCGGGGAGAAGGATGCGCTGGCGCTGCGCCACCGGGACTGCATCCTGGCGCTGGTGGAGGAGACCGTCGGCGGGATGTTCAACCGCGGCGAGCCGCCGTGGCCGGTGCGCCGGGAGGTGTTCCGCCGGGGCATCGCCGAGTACGGCAACTTCCGCATCGCGCTGCAGACCTGCCTGGACCACGGGCACGCGGACGAGGGCCTGCGGCTGTGCATCGGGCTGCGCAACATGTGGCTGCCGCACGGCGACAC
>DAIOWL010000054.1:11556-15516 GCA_036758545.1 Streptosporangiaceae bacterium
CGGGTGATCAGCCAGGCGGCGGCGCGGGCGGGCCGGGCCGGCGACGCGGTGACCCACATCGAGGAGGCGGTCGCGGCGGCCGAGGCGGCCGGCAACGACTGGGAGGCCGGGCTGACCCAGGCCACCAAGGCGGCCATCGCCGTCCGGCAGGGCAAGCTGAAGTCGGCCCAGCGTGCATACGAGACCGCGCTCGAGATACTCAGCGACAACAACCGCTGGGGCGTCGCGCAGGTGTCCTACGGGATGGGCACCCTGGCCAGGACCCGCGGCGACGCCGAGATGGCGGTCCGGTACTACGCCGACGCGATGGAGATCTTCCGCGAGCTCGACGCCTGGCCGGAGATCGCCCGCTGCCAGGCCGGGATCGGCTGGATCGCGGTTACCACCGGCGACTACGACCAGGCGCAGGAGAGCCTGGCCGAGGCGCTGCGGCTGAACCAGATCGGCGGGCAGCGGCTGGGCATCGCCCGCGGCCTGGAGGCGTTCGCCGCGCTGGCCGCGGCGCGGCGGCAGCCAGAGCGGGCGGCCCGGCTGGCCGGGGCAGCCTGCCAGCTGCGCGAGTCCCTCGGGCACGGCACCGGCATCGGCCCGCGGATCGAGGAGGTGCTCGAGTTCGCCCGCGGCCTGCTCGGCGCCTCGGCCGCAGCCGCCCTGTTCGCCGAGGGCCGCGAGACGGTCGCCGAGGACGCCGTCGGCTTCGCGCTCGCCCCGGACCAGGACCAGCTCATGCCCGGGCCCGCGGCGGCCACCGAACCCGCCTGGACCGACCCGTCCCGGCTGGCCGCGCTGACCGGTTCCGGGCCCCGGCAGGACACCGGCGGCGCGCACCGCGGACCGACGCCGCTGACCCCGCGCGAGCACGAGATCGTGATGCTGATCGCCCAGGGCCTGTCCAACCGGGAGATCGCCGACGAGCTGGTGATCAGCCCGGCGACCGCCGCCCGGCACGTGGCCAACATCCTGGCCAAGCTCGGGTTCAGCTCGCGTACACAAGTTGCCTCATGGGCCACCCGCCACGACGCGTCCAGCTGACCTCCGCGTGCATATGTGCACGCGGATCCGGCTCCTGAGCCTGGCGATATGCACACCGGAATACACACTTCGGCGCATGTGCAGCCGACCGCCGGGGCCTAGCGTTCAACTGTCGCTATCACACGGTGGCGCCGGGTCCTGAAACCCGGAGCCGGCCAGTTCCCAAGGGGGGGTGGGAACCGGCGAGCCAACGGCAGCGACCGGGCGGGTCCCGGTTGACACCAGGACCCGTCCGCTGAACAGCCAGGCTGGAGGTTCTGGTGGAACGCGTCAGTACCGGGGAACGCACGGCGGCAGACCAGCTCATGGTGAGCGATTGCTCGCCAGACCGAGCGCTGACCGAGCGCATCCTGGAAGTCGCGGACGAGGCAGGCTACCGGGCCGCCCTCATCGACGCCACCGACGGCTCGGTGACGGCGTGGCCGCGGTTCGCCCGGACGGTGCGGGCGGCAGCGGCCGGGCTGACCCGGCGCGGCCTGGCGGAAGGCGACACGGCCGGCGTGTTCGTCCAGGACGCGGCCAGCGCGGCCATCGCGGTCAACGCGATCAGGGCCGCGGGCGGCCGTGCCTGCCTGATCCGGTCCGACGCGGGCCCGGCAGACGTCGCCGACCGGCTCAACGCCTGCGCGGCGCGGGTGCTGATCACCTCGGCTCCGCTGGCCGGGGTCGCCGCCGAGGGCGCGGACCGTTCCCGGGTGCGGCAGGTCATCGCGTTCGGAGACGCGGACGGCACCACCCCGTTTAGCTCGCTGCTCGGATCGGGCCGGCACAGCTCATCAGGCTGGCCGCCCGACGGGCAAGCGGCCGCCGAGCCCGGCTTCGCCGACAGGTCCGGTCCCGCGCATGAGTCTGGCCGTCCGGAGGGGAACGGCCAGATTCATGAGCAAGACCTGACGGACTCTGGCGAGCCGGGCTCGGACGGCGGCCTGGGGCACCGGGACGTGGTGGTGGCGGGCCCGCCGTGCGGTGGCGGGCCCGCCTACACCTCGCTCCTCGACCTCACCCTGCTGGCCGGCGCCACCTTGGTGGCGGCGCCGGTCCCGCTGGTGGCACCCGCGTTGCGGGTGTACAAGGGCACCGCCGCGATCGTCCCGCCCGGCACCGGCGTGCCCGGCCTGGAGCCGGCCCGGATCTTCGCTGCCGGCTAGGAGGGCCGGCTAGGAGGCGACGGCCTCCTCCTGCTGCCGCGGGGCGGGCGCCGGAGCGGGCCTGAGCCGCCTGGTCCTGATCATGGCGATGATCACCAGCAGGCTGCCCACGTCAAGCAGCGCGGCGAAGCCGAACGCGGCTCCGATGCCGTGGGTGAGCGCGTGCGGGCTGGTCGCGTGCCCGCTCGCCGTGCCGAACACGGCCACCAGCACGGCGAGACCGAGCGAGCCCCCGGCCAGCTGGAGCATGTTCACCAGCCCCGACGCGGCGCCGGAGTCGGCCGCGGGCACGCCGGCCAGCGACGCGGTCGTCAGCGGCACGAACACCAGCCCCATCCCGAGGCCGATCAGCAGCATCGGGCCGAACACGCCCGTCCAGTAGCCCGTCTCCGGCGACACCCGGGACAGCCAGGCCATCGACGCGATCGCGGGCACCATCCCGGTGATCATCAGCGGCTTCGCGCCCAGCAGCGGCATGAGCCTCGGCGCCAGCCGGGACACCCCGAACAGGGCGAAGGTCATCGGCAGGAACGCCAGCCCCGCCCGGAGCGGGCTGAAGCCCATGATCTTCTGCAGGAACTGGGTGAGGAAGAAGAACATCCCGAACATGCCCGCGATGAGCAGCAGCCGGGCGATGAACGAGCCCGCCCGGCTGACGTCGGTGAACAGGCGCAGCGGGGTGATCGGCTGGCGGGCCCGGGTCTCGATGACCACGAACAGGGCGAGCACGACCGCGGCCGTGCCGAACGCGGCCAGCGCGACGTGGTTCCCCCAGCCGTCGGCCGCGGCCCGGATGAACCCGTACACCAGCGTGGTCACGCCCGCGGTGGCGGTCAGCGCCCCGGCCAGGTCGAAGCGGCCCGGCAGCCGCGGCGTCTCGGCCACGAACCGCGGGGTGACCGCGAGCACGGCCAGGCCGATCGGCACGTTGATGAACAGCACCCACCGCCAGGACAGCCACTCGGTGATCACCCCGCCGAGCACCAGGCCCAGCGAGGAACCGCCGGTGATCACGCCCATGTAGATGCCGAGCGCGCGGGTCCGCTCCCGGCCTTCGGGAAAGCTGGTCACGATCAGCGCGAGCACGGCGGGTGAGGCGAACGCGCCGCCCACGCCCTGCAGCGCCCGGGCGGCCAGCAGGACGCCCGGGGTGGTCGCGAGGCCTCCGGCCAGCGAGGCCAGGGTGAACAGGGCGATGCCGGCGATGAACATTCTCCGCCGGCCGAGGATGTCGCCGGCCCGGCCCCCGAGCAGCAGCAGGCCGCCTGACGTCAGCGTGTACCCGTTCAGCACCCAGGACAGGCTGGTCGCCGAGAAGTGCAGGCTGTTCTGGATGTGCGGCAGCGCGATGTTCACCACCGTCATGTCCAGGATGATCATGAGCTGAGCGCCGAGCATGATGGCCAGGGCGATCCCGGGCCGCCCGTCGTGCGCACGGCTCCCGTTAACCCCGTTGACCCCTCTGGCATCGTCAGCCCCATGCGGAGCATGCGAAGAAGACAAGATGCCTCCATGGTTGTCTGGCACGGTTTCTGGCATGGCCGTCTGGTCATGCGATCTGACGGCCGCAACGGCGGACTATCGATGCCATCGATGCCCGCCTGGCTGTGCCATCTAGGTCGGGCCATCCAGGTCGGGCCATCCCGGCGGCGATGGAGCACCGATGCGGCTCCGGCAGGCCTCCGGTAGCTGACAGACCGCTGGCCGGGCGGTACCATCGGGAATGAAGCGGAGGTCTACTCCGGTTAACTATACGGAGGCAGCCTCCGTTTCGCAACCT
>DAIOWL010000055.1:0-2367 GCA_036758545.1 Streptosporangiaceae bacterium
ACTGCTTAGGAGGCGCTGCCGCAACGGCGTGCGGTGTCGCCTGGCGTGGCCTGACGTGCCGTGCAGCTTTAGTGATAATCGCTGGATGCGGCCGGACATGGCTCGGCGCCTGCGGTCGTTGGCTCCCCGTTTGGCTCCCCGGAAGATCGTTAGCGGCACTAATGTTCGATTGATCACAGCCGATACCGCAATCGGATCGCCAGCTCAGCCGCAGACATCGACCGGGGTCGGTCGGTAGTTGGCCGCAGGGTCAGGACGAGCCTGAGCCGGGCTTCCCGAGCGGACTTGGCGCGGCGAACTCGACCCGGAGGACGGCCTGGCCCTGAACCGGCCCGGAGACCGCCCTAGCCGGGCGGACCCGGGCATCGACCCCACCCAGGACGGCCCAGGCGGCGCGCGCATAGGCGGCGCTATCCATGTGGGCGGCCGGGACGTTTTCGGCCAGATCGGCGAAGCGGAGCGGAACGCCTGGACTGGCGCCCGGGCCGAGGTTCCCGAATCGCACGATGTCGACCGGCTGGCTACCGGCCAGCAGCGCGAGCGCCAGCAGCAGCCGCGAGTCGACAAAGCCGGCCACCAGCTGGCTCCGGGCCGTAGCCGACACCGTGATTCGGGAATACTTCAGCAGCGCGGCGCCGGATGCCTTCCGGCCGACCAGGTCGGCGTTGAGTGAGGCCTGAAATGCGGCAGCACCGTGCGGCGCGACTACCCGGACGGTAATCGCGCTGCTCCCGGAGCCGAAGGACGCCAGGACAGTTGGCGCCCAGGTTATGGCGAGGCTGCTGCCGAACAGCTCACGGACCGCGGCCGTCTCGACGACCACGACCGAAGGCACCGGATCTGGCGACGCGGGCCCGAGCACGACCAGCTTGCCGGCCGAGAAGCCATCCGCCTTGAGGGCGGCGCACATCACCATGTCACATGACACGGTGACATCCGGGCTGACCAGTTCGGCAACCCAGGCAGCAGCCTGCACGCGGACAGCCGCCTCCTGGCGCGCCACGGTGGCGCTGGTCGCCGGCGAGGAAGAGAAATGCTCTACCGCGACGGCGACCAGCGACCCGATCACCATGATGGCCAGGCCCAGGGCGACCAGGCGAGCCCCAGCCCGGCGTCGCCGCCTGTCCGGTTCTGGTCGGACGGCGGTCTCGGGTCCGGCGGCGGTCCTGGCCCTGGCAACCGGCCCGGGCCCGACGGCGGGCTCGGGCTTGACGACGGAGCCGGGCCGTCTGGTGACGTCGTTCCCGGGCCGGGGCCCGGCGCCGCGCTCGAGTCGGGCAGCCGCGGTGCCGTTACGTGGCCCGTTGGTGCCGCTGGCAGGGGAGCTAGCTTCCGGGCCCGCTTCCTTACTGGTCACGGATTCCGGCGGGCGCCCAAGCCGGGGCTGCTCGGTCGTCCGGTTCCCGGCCGCGTGCTCCTGTTCGCGGGCAGCCGCCTCCGCCCGCTCGGCTTTCACCGCCGCCAGCATGCGCTGCCGCAAATCCTCCGACAGCGTCGGCGCCGCCGACGGAACCGGTGAGGACGGCCCGGCCGGGACGCGCCGGGGTAGTTCCCCTCCGCTGTCTGTGCCTGCCATCAGGGTCACACCCCCCTGAGCCATGCAGCGGGCCGCGACCGGAGCGAGGCAAGCGCGCCTCGGCCGACACGGTAATCGGCGCGAAGCCTCTGCGGACTGCGGGATCGCTGGCCCGTAATCCATCGACGGCACCTGGCTGATACCGGACATACCGGGGTGCCTCTCCAGCTCTATGCAGCTGGCCGTGTCGCTGACCTATTGTGCTGAAATTGTCACCTAACGCAGCGCTTCCGTGCGAAATCCGGACGCCGCAACCAAAAGGTAACCTCCTCGTTCCTCCGCGAGGGTGCATTCCGGGGAATTTTGCGGAAGAAAGTCCAATACCGTCGCACAACAGTCCTGGAGCCGTCAGCAGCCGGTTCGAGGCCGGGATACGCGTCTTCGTAATCTGTGTTGAGCAGCCGCCGTTGACGGGCACGCTGCTCAACGACCTGGGTCCGCAGGTTTCGGTGCTCACCACGGCCACGGCCGGCAGCAGCTCGGTGGCAGATCTGCAGCTGATGCTGCAGGCGATCAGCGGCCACGATGGCCATGACCCGGAAGTACCGCTAGCGCCCGGAGGGATCGGGCCGGGGACCTAGGCGCCGACCGTGGAGCTAGACAAGCTCGGCGTGATCATCGAGGACCGGTTGCCTGACCGCGCGCTGCCGGCCCTTCGCCACCTGCGACGTGTTTCTCGCGCCGACGATGCCAGTGCGCCTGGCATGTGGAGGACGGCGAACCCGCCGAGGACAGCATTGTGGTGGCCTCTCAGGTCAGCGGGTGCCCGTGGTGGGCATCGCAGCAGGGGT